>JAYUPO010000195.1:0-11263 GCA_043760085.1 Burkholderiales bacterium | reverse complement strand
TGAAGACTTCAACGATTGGGCACGTGCCGGCAACGCGGGTTGGGCCTACGACGATGTCTTGCCTCATTTCAAACGTTCAGAAGCCCACGCCCTGGGGGCGAGCGACTTTCACCGCGCGCAAGGGCCGCTGCAGGTGCGCGGCATTGACGCGCGCCACCTGCTGGCCGAGCCGCTGTTCGAAGCAGCCCGGCTGGCTGGCCATGCCCACACGGCCGACTACGACGGCATGCAGCGCGAAGGCATTGCCGCCGGCACGGTAAACATTGATGCGCGCGGCCGGCGCCACAGCAGCGCGCGCGCCTACCTGCGCCCGGTGCGCGCGCGGCGCAACCTGCGCGTGCTGACGCAGGCGAGCGCGCAGCGCGTGTTGTTTGATGAAGCCGACCCGCGCCACGCCGTGGGTGTGGCGTTCCTGCACCAGGGCCGCCTTTGCCGTGCCCGGGCGCACCGTGAGGTGTTGCTGGCCGGCGGCGCCTACCACTCGCCGCAGTTGCTGCTGCTCTCGGGCATCGGGCCGGGAGCTGAGTTGCAGGCGTGGGGAATTAACGTTCGGCATGACCTGCCTGGCGTGGGTGCCAACCTCATCGAACACCCGCGCATGCCCTTGCAGTTCCACGCGCGCGAGCCCATCACCTTCATCAAGCAGTTGCGGCTGGACCGGGCCGTGCTCTCGGCGCTGCGCTGGGCGCTGCTGGGCAGCGGCCCGTTTGCCACGCAGATTTGCAGCGGCACGGTGCTGCTGAAAAGCCGGCCCGGCCTGGACCGGCCCGACATCCAACTGCTGTGCAACCCGGTGCGGCTGGACGCCGCGCTGTGGTTGCCGGGCATCAAGCGCGCCGGCCCGCACAGTTTCTACATCACCGTGTGCCAGCTCTACGCCAAGAGCCGCGGGCGGGTAAGCCTGCGTTCAAGCCGCGCTGAAGACTCACCCCGCATCGTGTTCAACCTGGTCAGCCATGAAGACGATTTCACCAGCATGCGCGCCGGCATTCGCGCCGCGCGTGCGATCTACCGCCAGCCGCCGCTGGCGGCGCTGATCGCCGAGGAGGTGCTGCCCGGCGCCGCGCTGCAAAGCGATGCGCAGTTGGACGACGCCATGCGCGAACTCGGCGGCATCACCCATCACCCGGTGGGCACCTGCGCCATGGGCACGGCGCCGCTGGCCGTGGTGGATGCGCGCTTGCGCGTGCACGGCGTGCGAGGCCTGCGCGTGGTGGATGCCTCAGTGATGCCCAGCATGGTGGGCGGCAACACGAATGCCACGGTGGTGATGATCGGCGAGAAGGCGGCCGACATGATCTTGCATGACATTAACGTTTGAAATCAACAGGAACAGAACATGGATCTGGGCATCACGGGTCGCAAGGCCATCGTCTGCGCCTCGTCGCAAGGCCTGGGCCTGGCCTGCGCCACGGCGCTGGCGCAAGAAGGCTGCGTGGTCTTCATCAACGGGCGCAACGCCGAAAAGCTGAACACTGCGGCGCAGGCGCTGCGGCAACGCACCGGCGCCACCGTCACGGCGGTGGCGGGCGACCTGAACACCGCCGCTGGCCGCGCCGCGCTGCTGGCGGCCTGCCCCGAGCCCGACATCCTGATCAACAACAACGCCGGCCCGCCGCCCGGCGCATTGGCCGATTGGGACGAAACCGCCTGGCTGGGCGCGCTTCAAGCCAACTTGATCACCGCCGCGCTGTTGCTGCGCGAGGTGCTGCCGGGCATGCGCGCGCGCCGCTTCGGGCGCATCGTGAACATCACCTCGGCGATGGTGAAAGCGCCGCACGCCGCCATGGGCCTTTCAGCCGCGGCGCGCACCGGCCTCACCGCCTTGAGCAAGGCCCTGGCGCGCGACGCCATCAGCGACAACGTGACCCTGAACAACCTGCTGCCCGAACGCTTTGACACCCCGCGCCAGGAATTCATGGCCCAGCGCATGATGGCCGAGCAAGGCATCAGCCGTGAGGCGGCGCGGGCACAGATTGCCGCCACGCTGCCGGCCAACCGAATGGGCCAACCCGATGAGTTTGGCGCCGCCTGCGCGTTCCTGTGCAGCGCGCGGTCAGGGTTCATGACCGGGCAGAACTTGCAGCTGGATGGCGGGGCTTATGCGGGCCTGATCTGATCGGCTTCGAGATGAAAAAACGGCCGGGGACACCGGCCGCTTCAACGGGTTGGTGGCGCCGTCAGTTGCCGCAGCCGAGTGTACCGATGCGGTTGACCGCAGTCTGCGCCTGCACGATGCCGAAACCGGTTTTGTTGTCCCGCCCGGCAGGCAAAACGTCCAACGCGCTCTTGCCCAGCGAGGCGCGCAATAGCGCGGCGGTGCAACCTGGCCACGAGGCCCACACCAGTGCTGCCACGGCCGAGACATGCGGCGTGGCCATCGACGTACCCTCGAAGAACGCATAGTTGGAAGCACCCACGCTGACCGCGGCGCTTTGGCCAAGCTGACCCAGCATCGCTGCGCCTTCCGCGGCAGACGCTGTGACGGACGGGATGGCGGTCACCACGCCGCCCAAGGTGCCGCCGAAGCCGCCGGCCGCATTGTTGTAGACCACGGCACCGACGCCACCACTGGCCTGGCAGTTGTTCACCTTGGTGGCAAAGTCATAGGTGCCGCGCTGAATGAGGCAGACCTTGCCGGTCATGCCGGCCATCACTGCGCCGCCCAGTCCGAAGTTGGCCAAGGGGCCCGTGCGGCTGAGGCGGGGTGAACCGTCCATGCCGCCCGGCGCATACACGGTGCCGCCCACGGTGAGCGCGGAGGCCGAGCCTGTTCCCATCGGCACCGTGGACAGCACGTTCACACCTGGGCCAGACAGTTCAACCTTGCTGTTGTATTGCGAGAAGGTGGCCCATTGCTTGGCCTCATCCACCGCTGCCACCGAAATCACGCTGCTGTAGCCGGCCGGGTAAGACTGCGCCGTGGTGCCGGCATTGCCCGCGGCGGCGATGTTCAAGATGCCGCCCGCATAAATCGAATCGAACGCGCGCTGCTCGATCTTGTTGGAGCGCGAACCACCCAGCGACATGCTGATGATGTTCGCACCTGCCGCCTTGCACTTGTTGGCCGCGCTGGCCAAGGTGGACGAATAAGCCCAGCCGGCTGCGTTGAACACCTTCACGATGTGCAGCTTGATTTGCGCATTGGGCAGCACGCCCACCACGCCCTTGCCGGCGTTGTTCAAGGCCGAAATCGTGCCCGCCACATGGGTGCCATGGTGGTTCTCGTCGGTGTACCACCAGCCGCTCACGCTGTCGTACTCACCCGTCACGTTGGCGGCGTTCGACAAGTCTTCATGCGCACGGTCATAGCCTGAATCAATGATGCAAATCTTGCGGCCACCTGCGACGGCGTCTGACAACAAATCGGCCTGAACTTGCCTGATGCCATACGGCACCAATTGCCCGATGGCGTACGGCGTGCCTGTTGACGGCGTGGTGCCGGCCATCGGATAGCGCTTGACGTCGTCTTCAATGAATTCCACCTGCGCATGGCGCGCCAGGGCGGCCACAGCCTTGGCCGGCAGTTCAACGGCCATGGCATCCATGCCGAAGACTTCATGCGCCACGTTGCCACGCGCGCTGGCCACGGCGGCGCGCATCAGGCCCAGTGCACCGGGCTTGTAGGCCACGATCACGCGGGTGGTGGGTTCGGGTGCGGCGGCCTGGGCGAACGGCATGCACAGGGTGGAGGCGGCCAGGGCCAGCCAGGCCAGGCGCGGGTTGAACGCGGTGCGGGTCAGCTTCATGACGGCGGATCCTTGGGGCAAAGTGGTGGAGGCAAGCCGGCGCGGTGGGCGCCTGGCGGCACGTGCCAGCCTGGGTCAGGCCAACGGCTGGAAGTGTAGGTAAGCTGGCGCAAAAACCCCGGCCACTCCCCCATCAAGGGGTGCCGGGCTTACCCTGTGCCGTGCGGCGCGCGCCGCCGCCACGCCTTGCGCTACCAAGGCAGGCCAGGACGCCTACTTGCCCCGCTTCGGCGCCGCCGCCCCCGGCGTGAGCGCTTCAGACATGCCCAGCAGCACGCCGCTGACCAGCGCCGAATAACCATCGAGCCAAGCCTGCGTGGCGGCCACGGCCACGCTGCGCTGGTCGCGCATCGCATCACGAGCGCCGGCGCTGAGTTGCGCCAGGGTGTCCTTGGCGCGCGCGCCGGTTTGCGTGCCGTCAGTCTTGAAGGCCGACATGACCTGGCCGAACGCGCCTTGCAGCGGCGCGTCGGCACCGGCCATGGCCTTGTCCACGGCGGCGAAGAAACTGTCTTCCAGCTTGTCGATGTCGCCCATCGCTTTCTTGACATGGCTTTCCTGTACTGCCACGCCCTGGGCTACCAGTTGCTGCAAGGCGCGGCGGTTGGCTTCCACCGCCTGCACCAAGGCGCCGTCCACCCCGGCCAGGGCCTGGCCGAGCAGGGCTTCGACATCAGGCATGGGCAGCGGGCTGGCCGCCGCCCCCTTGGCGGCGGCCTCGCTCACAGCCTTCAACACCTGCTTGATGTTGGTGAGCGAGAGTTCCCGCGCCTTCAGCGCATTCAGCGTGGCTTCATTCACCGATTGGCGCAGTGCCGCGCCCTGCTTGGCCGACGCTTCGGCAAACTGCTGGATCAAGGCCTTCTGGTCAACGAGCGGCATCTTCATGGTGGTTTCTCCGGTTGAATTGAGAGAGCTGGATTTCAAACCCGTTCAACGATGAGCGCAATGCCCTGCCCCACGCCAATGCACATGGTGCACAGGGCATAACGCCCGCCTTTGCGCTGCAGCTGGTTCACCGCCGTGGTGACCAACCGCGCGCCGCTGGCGCCCAGCGGGTGGCCCAGGGCGATGGCGCCGCCCCAGGCGTTCACGCGCGCATCGTCATCCGCCAGGCCCAGATCGCGCAGCACGGCCAGGCCTTGCGCGGCGAAGGCTTCGTTGAGTTCGATCACGTCCATTTGCGCCAGGCTCAAGCCCGTGAGCGCCAGCACCTTGCGCGTGGCCGGCGCCGGCCCGAAGCCCATGATGCGCGGCGCCAGGCCGGCCGTGGCCATGCCCACCACGCGGGCGCGCGGCGTGAGGCCGTGTTTGGCCGCCGCGGCTTCGCTGGCCAGCAGCAGCGCGCAAGCACCATCGTTCACGCCGCTGGCGTTGCCGGCCGTCACGGTGCCGTCGGGCCGCACCACGCCCTTGAGCTTGGCCAGGGCTTCGAGCGAGGTTTCGCGCGGGTGCTCGTCTTGGTTGACCACGAGCGCATCACCCTTCTTTTGAGCAACGCTCACCGGCGTGATCTCGCTGTCGAAATAGCCGGCCTTTTGCGCCGCCACGGCGTTGAGTTGCGAGCGCAGCGCCATGCGGTCTTGCGCTTCACGTTCGATGTGGAAATCGGCGGCCACGTTTTCGGCGGTCTCCGGCATCGAATCGACGCCATAAAGTTCCTTCATCCGTTTGTTGATGAAGCGCCAGCCGATGGTGGTGTCGTACACCGCGTTGGCGCGGCTGAAGGCGCTCTCGGCTTTGGGCATCACAAACGGCGCGCGGCTCATGCTTTCCACGCCGCCGGCAATCATCAATTCGGCCTCGCCGCTTTTGATGGCGCGCGCTGCCGTGCCCACGGCGTCCATGCCCGAACCGCACAGGCGGTTGAGGGTGGCGCCGGGCACGTCTTGCGGCAGCCCGGCCAATAACGCCGCCATGCGTGCGACGTTGCGGTTGTCTTCACCGGCCTGGTTGGCGCAGCCGTAGATCACATCGCCCACGGCCGCCCAATCGACCTTGGGGTTGCGCGCCATCAGCGCTTTGATGGGAATGGCGCCCAGGTCATCAGTGCGCACCGAAGACAGCGCGCCGCCGTAGCGGCCGAAGGGGGTGCGAAGGGCGTCGCAGATGTAGGCTTGGTTCATGGTTGCTTGAGATTGTTGAAAAGAAGAAATCAGGCCGCGCGCGCACGCCGGCGCAGCCAGGGGCTGGCGCGGTAGCGTTCGCCGCGGTAGTGCGCGTCCAGCGCGTCGAGCAGCGCGCACACTTCGCGCGCGTTCCAGCCGGCTAACCATTCAAATGGGCCGGCGGGGTAGTTCACACCCAGCTTCATGGCGGCATCGGCCGCGTCGGGGCTGCACACGCCTTGCAGCACGGCATCGGCCGCTTCGTTGATGAGCATGGCCACGGTGCGTGCGGCCACCAGGCCGGGGGCATCACTCAGGCGCAGCGGCGTGAAGCCCAGCGCAGCCAGCCAGGCCGGCGCCTGCACTTGCCAGGTGGCGCTGGCGCCGCCAGCCAGGGCGTAGGCCAAGGCCGTGCCGGGCGGCGCGGGCTGGCGCACGGGGCGGTCGAACACGGCAAGTTCCTGCGTGCCCAGGGCCATGGCCAGCTCGCTGGCGCAGCGGCCATCGGTCAACACCAAATGCGCGCCGTCAATGCTCACGCCCACCCAGGCGCTGCCCAGTTCGCGCGCCGGGCCCCAGCCTTGCGCGGCCAAGGCGGCCGTGGCGGCTTGCTCCAGCGCATCGGCAACGGCGCCTGCGCCATGCACGGTGACAGTTCGCGCCGTAGCCGGCGCTTCGCGTACAGCCACCGGCAAGGCCGCCGCACCTTCGGGGTAGCGATAAAAGCCCTGGCCGGTCTTGCGCCCGAACAGGCCGCCGTCAACCATCTCGCGCTGCACCAGTGATGGCGTGTAGCGCTTGTCATGAAAATTGGCCTCGAACACTGACTTGGTGACCGCAAAGTTGGTGTCGTGCCCAATCAAATCCATCAGCTCACACGGCCCCATGCGAAAGCCAGCCCCCTTCAGGCAGGCGTCCAGCACCTGCGGTGTCGCCGCTTGCTCCAGCAGCAGGGCCAGCGTCTCGGCGTAATACGGCCGCGCGATGCGGTTGACGATGAAGCCCGGTGTAGAGCGCGCATGCACCGGCACCTTGCCCCAGGCCTTGCTCAAGTCGAATATCGCCGCTGCCACGTCGGCGTCTGTTTGCAAACCCGCTACCACTTCCACCAGCTTCATCAGCGGCACGGGGTTGAAGAAATGCATGCCCACCAGGCGCTGCGGCTGCGCCAGGCCGTTGGCGATGGCCGTGACCGAGATGGACGAGGTGTTGGTGGCCAGCACACACTGCGGGCCAACGATTGACTCAAGCTGCTTGAACAAGCCGCGCTTGGCGGACAGGTCTTCAATAATGGCTTCCACCACCAGGCCGGCGCTGGCCGCATCTTCCAGGGCCGCCAACGGCGTGATGCGTGCGACGAGCGCATCCACCAGCGCCGCGTCCATCTTGCCCTTGGCCACCAAGCCTTGCAAACTCGTGGCCAGCTTGGCTTTGGCCTCAAGCGCGGCACCGGCGCGCGCATCGAACAACCACACCGCATGGCCGGCCTGGGCCGCCACTTGGGCAATGCCGGCACCCATGATGCCGGCGCCCACCACCAGAACGGGCACGCCCGCTAACGTTTTGCTTGACATGTCACCTCGTTGTTGAACCCGTCTTTAAACCAATTGCGCCTGCCTGGCAGGCCGTGCTTGAATCACCACACTCCACCACTGCCCACGACTGCGAGACCAGCATGCAGGATACAACCCGCCGCCACCTTCTTCTGGCCACCGGCGCCGCCGCGCTGGGCACGCTGCCCGGCGCAGGCCACGCCGCCATGGGGCCGAACGACAAGTTCGACCTGCTGCTGCGCAATTGCAACGTGCTCGACCCGAGCCAACGCCTTTCCGGCAAGCGCGACATCGGCATGCGCTATGGCGTGATCGAAGCCATCGAGCCCAGCATCGAGCCCGCGCGCGCCAACCGGGTGATGGATGCCGGCGGCAAGCTCGTCACCCCCGGTCTGATCGACCTGCATGCCCACACCTTCCCCTATGGCTCGGCCATCGGCATTCCGGCCGATGAGTTGGTGGCGCACCAAGCCACGACCACGGTGGTTTCAGCCGGCGACGCCGGCGCCAACAACCTGGCCGCGTTTCGTCGCTTCGTGGTGCCGGCATCGCGCACGCGGCAGTTTGCCTTCGTGCACATTGCGGTGGCGGGCTTGGCGGGCTTTCCAGTGCCCGAACTGCTCAACATCGACTACGCGCAACCCGCAACCGCCGCGCGCACAGTGGCCGAGAACGCCGACCTGGTGCTCGGTGTGAAGGTGCGCATGAGCGAAAACGTGGTCGCACGCCACGGCATCGAGCCGCTGAAGCGCGCCATCGCGGCGTGCGAGATGTCTGGCGTGCCGGCCAAGGTGATGTGCCACATCGGCGGCGTGGCCGATGCCGCGCTGATGGCGCAAATTCTGGACATGCTGCGCCCGGGCGATGTGCTCACGCATTGCTATTCCGGGGCGCCCAACAATGCCGGCCAGGGCACGAACATCGTGCAGGGCGGCAAGCTGCTGCCCGCGGCGCTTGAGGCCAAAAAGCGCGGCGTGATCTTCGACATCGGCCACGGTGGCGGCAGCTTCGACTACACCATTGCCGAGGCCGCCATCCAGCAGGGCTGCCCGCCCGACACGGTGTCATCCGACATCCATGTTTTCTCCGGCAACAGCCCCGGCATGCCCTATTTGCCCTGGGTGATGAGCAAGCTGATCGGGCTGGGCTTCACGCTGGAACAAGTGATCACCATGGCCACGGCCAAGCCGGCCAGCGTGATCGCGCGCATCCCCAAACACGGCACGCTGCAAATCGGCGCACCGGCTGATTTGTCCATTCTGGAGGTGGTGGAAGGGCCGGTGTCGTTCGTTGACACGCGCGACAACAAACGCGAAGGCAAAGTCTTCCTGCGCCCGGCCGGCACCATCGTGGCGGGTGTGGGTTACGGGCGGCCGTACCAGGCGCCGTTCTCGGTGCGTTGACGCATTTCATTCGTTATTCAGCAAACACGCCATGATCAGCTATCAAGTAGAAGAATTCGGCAAACCCCTGGCGCAAGCCCTGCGCGACACCCCGCAACCTACAGGCACGGAAGTGCTGGTGAAGATCGGCAGCAGCGGCGTGTGCCACAGCGATGTTCATTTGCAAGACGGCTACTTCGACCTGGGCGGTGGCAACAAGCTCGACATGGGCCGCGCCATGCAGCCGCCGCGCACGATGGGGCATGAAATTGCCGGCACCGTGGTGGCGCTGGGCCCCGATGCGCAGGGCGTGAGCGTGGGTGACCGCCGCGTGGTCTACCCCTGGGTGGGCTGCGGCGCGTGTTCGTTGTGCGCGGCCGGCGAAGAGCAGGTTTGCACCGCGCCTCGCGCCCTGGGCATTCACCGCGACGGCGGTTTCGCCAGCCATGTGCTGGTGCCGCACGCGCGCTACCTGTTCGCCTACGACCCGCTGCCCGAAGAGCAGGCCTGCGTCTATGCCTGCTCGGGCCTCACCGCCTATGGCGCGTTGAAAAAGGCCGGCAACCTGGGCGCGCGCGATGCCTTGGTGATCATCGGCGCCGGTGGCGTGGGCTTGTCGGGCATCCGCCTGGCGCGCCAGCTCTTCCCGGCCACGCCCTTGACCGTGGTGGAGATCGACAAGAGCAAGTGGGACGTTGCACGCACCGCCGGCGCCACCGAGTTGGTGGATCCCAATGCCGAAGGCGCACTCAAAGACTTGTTAAAGGCCACCGGCGGCGGCGCCGCCGCGGTGATCGACTTCGTGGGCGCCGCGGCCACCTTCAACTTCGGCCTGGGCGCGGTGCGCAAGGCCGGCAAACTGATCGTGGTGGGCCTGTTCGGCGGCTCCACCAACTTCGTGCCGGCCATGATGGTGCTGCGCGCGCAGTCCATCACCGCCTCGTACGTGGGCAACCCGCGCGAGATGGGCGAGCTGATGACCTTGGCCCGCGCCGGCACGCTGGCTGAGATGCCGATGAGCACGCGGCCCTTGGCCGAGGCCAGCGCGGCGCTGGAAGATTTGCGCGCCGGGCGCATCAAGGGCCGGGTGGTGTTGAAGCCTTGAATTGAACGCCGGCCAGAACGATCAAGGCAACTCGTCAATCCACGGATTCAACAGCGGCACGCGCGCAAGGTGGTAGTCGCCGGTGTCGCGGGTCACGACCGTTAACCCATGGTGTAAGGCGGTTGCCGCGATGATCAAATCAGGCTGTGAAAACGCGTGCCCGGCTTTGCGTCCGTCTTCAACGAGCAGCCGCCACTTGAACATCACGTCTTCGGACACTTCAAGCACGCGCTGATCGAACAGGGGCCGCACTTTGTGCAGCAGCCAGTCATTCAGCTCGGCACGGCGAATCGGGTCAGCCACCGTCTCAATGCCGAAGCAAATTTCGGCCAGCGTGACGGTGCTGATGAACAGCTCCTCCAACGCCTGCGCGGCAACGAAGCCTCGCACCCGCGCGCTGGGGCGTGAGCGGCGCAACTCCGAAATGACATTGGTGTCGAGCAGCCAGCCCTTCACAGCTTGACCACCCGCACTGGCATGGCTGACCGGCGCGGCACCAGATCGACCTGGCGGTGCGGCGACGCTTGCAATGTCTCAACCAGCATCTGGCCGGTTCGCGCGCCCTGCAAGCGGCGGAACTCGTCGGCATCGACCACCACCACCGCATCGCGGCCATGCAGCGTGACGTGCTGCGGCCCATCGCTGTGCGCCAGGCGAACCAGCTCGCTGAAGCGCGCCTTGGCGTCTTGAAGGCGCCAGCGGGGGTTTGCAGGCTGAGTGAGTTGTGCAGGCGTTGTGGTCTGCGTTGATGTTTTTCTGGTCATACCGACCAGATTAGCATGGGGGCACGGTTGCGGCAACGGAAAGGCGGTCTGTCGTTGGCGCGCCGCTTGATCGAGGGGTTATGCCTCGCTTGGCGCGCTGAGTTGAACGATGGCTGTTACTCTGAGGCGTCCGCTGAGTTCGACGCCGGAGATCTGAACGCGGTTTGATTCGTAGTACTGTGTCCGCATATCGTCCAGTAACTCCTCCGGGAAGGAACCCTTGTGGTCGCCTCCATCGTCTGTCTCGCGCAACGTGAAACTAAGGTTGTCGTCGTCAATCTCACCGATACGCCCGGAGTAAAGAACGATGCGCTCAGTTCTCAGGCTGCGCAACTGGCGACTAACCTTAGTGCGCGAACTGCGGTCCAAGTGGAATCGTCTTCCCTTTAGCCATGCACCTGAAACCTCTACCTGATCAGCAACAAAGTTCAGCCTTCCGAATTGCCCACAAGCCGCAAGGGCTGGCCTGACAAGCCGCCCGCACCAGGCGTTGCAGGATGGTTCGTAAGTTGAATCGACGGTTAAACAGGTACTGCACCTGTCCAAGGTAGCGATGCGCGTACTTCTTGAATCCGAAGGCATGGTACGTGCCCGACAAGGAC
>JAYUPO010000194.1:0-11284 GCA_043760085.1 Burkholderiales bacterium | reverse complement strand
TACCCGTCGATCCTGCTCAACAAGAGCGGCACGCGGCGCGAGGAGTTGCTGCTCAAGCCCGAGATCCTGCAAAAGACCTGGATCCTGCGCAAGCTGCTGTACCCGATGGACGAGATCGAGTCGATGGAGTTCATGCTCGAAAAGATGAAGGCCACCAAGAACAACCTCGACTTCTTCGACATGATGCGGCGGGGTGGATAGCTGCGTTGCCCGGGCTAGAATCTTCGGTTTTCCTCACCCGGCAAGTGCGCTACATAGTGCAGCGTGGCTCCCCTACACACTCAGAGGCAGGTTATGAAAGAAGGCATTCACCCCAACTACCGCGAAGTCTGCTTCGTGGATTTGTCCAACGGCTTCAAGTTCGTGACGCGCTCGTCGCTCACGACCAAGGAAACCATCAAGATGGACGACGGCCGCGATCTGCCCCTGGTGAAGCTCGAAACCACCAGCGAAACCCACCCCTTCTACACCGGCACGCAAAAGAGCGTTGACAGCCTGGGCGGGCGGGTCGAGAAGTTCCGCAACAAGTTTGCGCGCGCTGGCATCCCCAAGTAGCCAGCAGATCGCGTCAGCCAGCAACGGCGGCCTCGTGCCGCCGTTTTGCTTGTGGCCTGCGGCATCATCGCCGGCGTGAACTCACCCAACCCTGCCTTGGTCAGCCGCGGCGGTGCCCGGCGCCTGCCGCGCCTGGCGTTGCTGCTGTTCTGCGCCGCCTACGTGCTGCCCGGCGTGTTCGGCCGCGACCCCTGGCGCAATGCCGACATCACGGCGTTCGGCTACATGCTCAGCATCGCCGAAGGGCGCAGCCCCTGGCTGGCGCCGGCGCTGGGCGGCGTGGCGCTGGAAGGCGGTGTGCTGCCGCATTGGCTGGGTGCCAGCTTCATCAAGCTGCTCGCCCCCTTTGGGGCACCTGACCTGGCGGCGCGGCTGCCGTTTGCGTTGTTGCTGGTGCTGGTGCTGGCGCTCACCTGGTACAGCACGTTTCACCTGGCGCGCACCAGCGCGGCGCAACCGCTGGCCTTTGCCTTTGGCGGCGAAGCCGAGCCGGTGGACTACGCGCGCACCATGGCTGACGCCGCCTTGCTGGCGCTGATGGCCTGCCTGGGCCTGCTGCAGTTGGGGCACGAAACCACGCCTGAGTTGGCGCAACTGTTCGGTGTGGCGCTGTTCATGTGGTCGCTGGCGGCGGCACCCTATCGCGTTGCAGCGGCACGCCTGGCCGCGGTGGCCGCTCTGGTGGTGCTGGCCGGCAGCGGCGCACCCACCATGGCGCTGGCCACCGGCCTGGCCGGCGTCGCGGTGACGGCGCTGTCACGTTACGAACAGGTGCGTGGCCACACCGCCTGGGTACTCTTGGCGTTGCTGCTGGCCGCGGCAACGGGTTGGGCCACCCAAGCCTGGGCCTGGAAGCTAACGTTTGAAGCCAGCGGCACGCAGTTCATCCAGTTGGTGCGTCTGTGGGCCTGGTTCCTGTGGCCGGCCTGGCCCCTGGCGGCGTGGACGCTGTGGCGCTGGCGCCGCCAGCTCACCCACCGCCACATCGCCGTGCCCCTGGCCGGCGTGGCCGTGGCGCTGCTGGCCTGCGTGTGGATGGGGGGCTCCGACCGTGCCCTGCTGCTGGGCCTGCCCGGCCTGGCCGTGCTGGCGGCCTTTGCGTTGCCCACGCTGAAGCGCAGCACGGCCGCGGCGATCGACTGGTTTTCGATGTTCTTCTTCACGCTGGCGGCCATCACCACCTGGGTGATCTATGCCTCGCTGCACAGTGGCGTGCCGGCCAAGCCGGCGGCCAATGTGGCCCGCCTCGCCGTAGGCTACGAACCGCTGTTCTCGGGTACGGCGCTGGCGCTGGCGGCCCTGGCAACGCTGGCCTGGTTGTGGCTGCTGCGCTGGCGCACCGGCCGCAGCCCGCAGGCCTTGTGGAAGAGCCTGGTGCTGCCCGCCGGCGGCGTGGCCCTGTGGTGGCTGCTGCTCATGACCCTGGGCCTGCCCTTGCTCGACTATGCCCGCAGCTCACGGCCCTGGGCGCAGCGCGTGGCGCGGCACCTCGATGCCAGCGCCTGCGTCGCCGCCAAGGGCCTGAGCCCGGCGCAGGTGGCGGCACTCGAATACTTCGGCAAGCATCGGGTCGACGCCAGGCGCGACCCCCTGGCAAGCGGCTGCGCTCACTTCGTTGCGGTCAATCGCCAAGGCTTGGTGCCGGCGCTGCCGGGCTGGGCGTTGCAGGCCCAGGAACAACGCCCGACAGATCGCCAGGAGCTGACCCTGATCTACCGCCGGCGCTGAGCAGCGCCACGGGGCCGGGCTCGGCCTGGCGCAGGCGCGAGCCCGGCAGCACCATGCTGAACACCGAGCCGCGCTTCAGCTCGCTGTGCACCAGCAGCTCGCCGCCGTGGCGCTGCATCACGTGCTTGACGATGGCCAGGCCCAGGCCGGTGCCGCCGGTGTTGCGCGAGCGCCCCTGGTCGACCCGGTAGAAGCGCTCGGTCAGCCGGGGCAGGTGCTCACGGGCCACGCCGATGCCGCTGTCGCGCACGTCGATCTGCAGCGTGCCGTTGCCATGGGCCACGTACGACAGCTCGACCACGCCACCGGCCGGCGTGTAGCGCACCGCGTTGTTCAGCAGGTTGGACAAGGCACTGAGCAATTCCGAGCCGTCGCCGGCCACCTCCACGCCCTTGGGCAGGGAGGCGCGCAAATCGTGGGCGCCAGCCGACAGCAAGCGCGCCGTGGTCAGGGCCTCGGTCATGAGGTGGCGCAGGTCGTGCCACTCATTGACCTGCGGGCGCGCGCTGCCCTCCAACTGCGCCAGCACCAGCAAGTCGGCCACCAGGGCCTGCATGCGCTGGGCCTGCTCGTGCATCAGTTGCAACACACGCTGGCGTTCGGCTTCGCTCAGCTCCAGGGTGCGCAGCGTCTCCACAAACCCGGCCACCACGGTCAGCGGCGTTCGGATCTCGTGCGACACGTTGGCCACGAAGTGGCGACGCATGGCTTCCGTGCGCTCGTGCTCGGTCACGTCTTGCGTGATCACCAGGCGCGAGCCCTCGCCATAACGGCAGACATAAGCCGACACGGTGCCGCCACCCGGCCCACCGAACAGCGCTGGCGCGGCGTCGTCATCCTGCGCCAGGCGCGCCACGAAGGCTGGGTGGCGCACCAGGTTCGTAACGTGCTGGCCAGCGTCACGTTGCGGGTCGAGTCCCAGGTGCGCGGCCGCGCGCCGGCTGCACCATTCAATGTGGTCGTTCGCGTCAAGCAGCAACACGCCGTTCGGCGACGCTTCAATGGCATCGAGCAGTTGTGTCTGGCGCTGCTGCTGGCGCGTCAGCGCGTCTTCACGCTGGCGCAGCGCGCGCTCGATGCGATAGGCCAGTTCTGCCCAGAGCCCCGCCATGCGTGGTGCCGGGTCTGGTGTGCCGCGCTGCAACCAGGCCACCACGCGCTCGGCAGCCAGGCCGTCCACCAGCACCCAGGCTGCTGCGCCCAGGCTGGCCCCCAGCGCCACGCCGAACACGTTCGCACCCAGCAGGTGCACCAACACCGCGCCGGCGGCGGCGCAAAACAGGGTCGCGGCCACGCGCAGCAGCCAGGGCGAGTTCACGTTTTCGCCATCCAGAGGTAGCCGGCGCCACGCACGGTGTCGATGCGCTGCGCCTGGCCCGCCGCTTCCAGGTTGGCGCGCAGGCGCTTGACATGCACGTCAACCGTGCGCTCTTCGATGTACACATGGTCGCCCCAGACCTTGTCGAGCAACTGCGCGCGCGAATGCACGCGCTGCGGGTGAGCCATGAGGAAGTGAAGCAACCTGAATTCCGTGGGCCCCAGGCGCAGCGCCACGGTTTGCCCGGCCGCGTTCACGCTGCTCACGCTGCGTGTGGCCGGGTCCAGCCGCAAGCCGTCGCTGTGAATCACCTCTTGCGTTGCCTCGGGCAGGCGCCGGCGCAGCAGCGCGCGAATGCGGGCCAGCAGTTCGCCGGGCGAGAATGGCTTGGTGAGGTAGTCGTCGGCGCCGGCGTCCAGCGCGGCCACCAGATCGGCCTCGGCGGCGCGGGCCGTGACCATGATGATGGGCACATCGCGCGTGCGCGCCACGCTGCGCCAGCGGCGCGCCAGGCTCGGGCCGCTTTCGCCGGGCAGCATCCAGTCCAGCAGCACCAATGCCGGCAACACGGCATCGACTTCGCGCTGCGCCTGCACGCCATCGGTGGCCAGCACCGGCTCGTGCCCGTTGTGGCGCAGGTGCAGCGCCATCAACTCGGCAATGGCCGGCTCGTCTTCAACGACCAGGACGCGGCTCATCAGGCGATCCGCTAGCGAACGATGTTTTCGATGTCGGTCATCGCGTTGTGGCGCACGTCTTCGCCCTTGACCACGTAGATCACCGCTTCGGCCAGGTTCTTGGCATGGTCGCCCACGCGCTCAATGGCCTTGGCCACGAAGACCAGGTCGATGCTGGCCGAGATGGTGCGCGGGTCTTCCATCATGTAGGTGATGAGCTTGCGCAGCAGGCCTTCGAATTCGCGGTCGATCTGATCGTCTTGCTTCAGCACATCGAGCGCGCGCTGCGTGTCCAGGCGGGCAAAGGCATCAAGCGCCCTGCGCAGTTGCGCCGTGGCCAGGCCGGTTTCGAATTCCAGGTCGGCCATGGGCAGCCGCAGGTGGCTGGACACGCCGTTCCTGATCAACCGCTCAACGCTGCGCGCAATGCGTGCGGCCTCGTCGCCCACGCGCTCCAGGTTGGCGATGGTGCGGCTGACGGCGATCAGCAGGCGCAGGTCGCGCGCCGTGGGTTGGCGCCGGGCGATGATGCGCGACAGGTCGCGGTCGATCTCGAGCTCCATCTGGTTGACGCGCGCTTCCTCGCGCAGCACATGGGCCGCGCCGTCGCCGTCGATGGCCACCAGCGCGGCCATGGCCAGGACCACCTGGTTCTCGGCCAGGCCGCCCATTTCGAGCACGCGGTTGGAGATGCCGGAGAGCTCGGCGTCGAATTGCGATGAGAGGTGTTTGTCAGTCATGATTATCCGAATCGCCTTCGCGTGCAGTGGTTGCGGCCCGCTTCGCTTCACATCGCAGACGCGATGTGAGCCTACACCGCTGCATCACAAGACGATTCATCCGAATCGCCCAGTGATGTAGTCCTCGGTCTCCGACTTCTTGGGCTTCAAGAACAGTTCGGCCGTCGGCCCGAACTCAATCAGGCTGCCCAGGTACAGGTAGGCCGTGTAGTCCGACACCCGCGCGGCCTGCTGCATGTTGTGGGTGACGATGGCCACCGTGTAGTCGTGCTTCAACTCGTGGATCAGTTCTTCCACCTTGGCCGTGGAGATCGGGTCCAGCGCCGAGCAGGGTTCATCCAGCAGCAGCACTTCGGGCTTGACCGCGATGCCGCGCGCAATGCACAGCCGCTGCTGCTGGCCGCCGGACAGGCTGCTGCCGCTCTGGTGCAGCTTGTCCTTCACCTCCAGCCAAAGCGCGGCCTTGCGCAGCGCCCATTCCACCCGGTCTTCCATTTCGGCGCGCGACAGGCGCTCGAACAGTTTCACACCGAAGGCCACGTTGTCGAAAATCGACATGGGGAACGGCGTGGCCTTCTGAAACACCATGCCGATGCGCGCGCGAATCAGCGCCACGTCTTGCCGGCTGGTGAGCAGGTTCTCGCCGTCCATGTCGATCGAGCCGGTGGCGCGCTGCTCGGGGTACAGCTCAAACATGCGGTTGAAGGTGCGCAGCAGCGTGCTCTTGCCGCAGCCGGACGGGCCGATGAAGGCTGTGACCTTGTTCAGCGGCACATCCACGCTGACGCTCTTCAGCGCCTGGAAGTTGCCGTAATAGAAGTTCAGGTCGCGCACCGACAGCTTGACGCGTTCAGGCACAGGGGTTTCGATCAGAGCGGGCATTGGTTTTTAATGTTTGTTGCGCAACAACACGCGTGCCAGCACGTTCAGCGCCAGCACACCCAGCGTGATGATCAGTACACCCGCCCAGGCCAGCTTCTGCCAATTTTCGTACGGGCTCATGGCGAACTTGAAGATGGTGACGGGTAGGCTGGCCATGGGCTGAGCCAGGTTGGACGACCAGAACTGGTTCGACAACGCCGTGAACAGCAGCGGCGCCGTTTCACCCGCCACACGTGCCACGGCCAACAGCACACCGGTGAGCACGCCGGCACGGGCCGATTTGAGGGTAACGGAAGAAATCATCTTCCACTTCGGCGCACCCAACGCAAACGCGGTTTCGCGCAACGTGTTCGGGATCAGGGTGAGCATGTTCTCGGTGGTGCGCACCACCACCGGAATCACGATCAAGGCCAGGGCCAGCACGCCAGCCAGCGCCGAAAAGCTCTTCATCGGCGCCACCACCGCGGCATAGATGAACAGGCCGATGATGATGGAAGGCGCCGACAGCAGGATGTCGTTGACAAATCGCGTCGCGGCACCCAGGGCGCCACGCTGGCCGTATTCAGCCAGATAGACGCCGCACAACACGCCGATGGGCGTGCCCAAGGCCGTGGCCAGGCCCACCATCAACAGTGAGCCGGCAATCGCGTTGGCCAGGCCGCCGCCTTCGGCCTGCGGCGGCGGCGTCATGTTGGTGAACACCGCCAGGTGCAAGCCGCTGGCGCCCAGGCGGAAAGTCTCCACCAGGATCCATAACAGCCAGAACACGCCAAAGGCCATGGCGGCGAACGACAGCACCATGGCCACCGCGTTGACGCGCTTGCGCTGCCTGTGCATGGCGGCCCGGCCGGCATTGAAATCGACGTTCATGTTCGCTTGCCTTCACCGCGCTTCAAGCGCGCCAGAAGCAGTTTGGAAAGGACCAGTACCACGAAGGTGATGAAGAACAACACCAGGCCCAGGTACATCAGCGCTGCCTGGTGCAGGCCTTCGCCGGCTTCAGCGAATTCGTTGGCCAGGATGGAGGTGATGCTGTTGGCGGCGTCGAACAGCGACAGGCCGCGAAACTGGTTCATGTTGCCGATGACGAAGGTAACCGCCATGGTTTCGCCCAACGCTCGCCCCAGGCCCAGCATGATGGCGCCCACCACGCCGGCCTTGGTGTACGGCAACACGACGCGCGACACCACTTCCCAGGTGGTGGCTCCCAAGCCGTAGGCTGACTCCTTCAACATGGGCGGTGTGACCTCGAACACGTCGCGCATCACCGCCGCGATATAGGGCACGATCATGATGGCGAGCAACACCCCCGCCGGCAAGATGCCGATGCCCACCGGCGGCCCGGCCACCAGTGCCGCCAGCGCCGGCACGGCGCTGAACAGGGCTTGCAGCGGCGCCTGCACCCACTCGGCCAGCAAGGGGCCGAACACCAGCAGGCCCCACATGCCATAGACGATGGACGGCACCGCCGCAAGCAACTCGACCATGGTGCCCAAGGGCCTTTTCAACCATGCAGGCGCGAGCTCGGTGAGGAACAGTGCAATGCCGAAACTCACCGGCACGGCCACCATCAGGGCGATGAGCGACGACGCCAGCGTGCCGGCGATCAGCGCCAGGCCACCAAATTTCTCTTGAACAGGATCCCACTCTGCCGTCGTGATGAAACCCAGCCCGTACTTCTCCAACGCCGGCGCAGCCCCCATCACCAGAGCAACCAGGATGCCCAGCAGCAACAGCAAGACAAACCAGGCCGCCGCATGCACCAGCAGCGAAAACACGCGATCGGCCCACGGCGCCACGCTGCGGCGCGCGCTCATGGGCGCCGGCGCAGGCGCGATGTCCGCGTTGCTTGCGGACAAGGCTGGAGCAACGACTGAGTTCACTTGACGAGAATGGCCTTGCCGCTCGTATCCTTGATCGACGCCCATTGTTTGCGCACCATGTCTTTCACTGCGGTGGGCAGCGGCACGTAGTCCAGATCATCGGCCATGGCGTCACCGCCTACATAAGCCCAATCAAAGAACTTCAGCGCCTGGCTGGCAAACGCCGGCTTGTCCTGCTGCTTGTGCATGAGTATGAAGGTGGCACCCGTGATCGGCCAGCTGGTTTTGCCGGGTTGGTCGGTGAGGATCTGGTAGAAGCTGCGCGCCCAATCGGCGCCAGCGGCAGCGGCCTTGAAGGCGCTGTCCTCGGCACTCACATACGCGCCATCCTTGTTGCGCATCTGCACGTGGGACATCTTGTTTTGCTTGGCGTAGGCATATTCCACATAGCCAATGCTATTGGGCAGGCGTTGCACGAAGGCTGACACGCCCTCGTTGCCCTTGCCACCGGTGCCGGTGGGCCACTTCACGGCCGTGCCCTCGCCGACGGCGGCCTTCCAGCTGTCATTCACCTTGGACAAATAGTTGGTGAAGATGAAGCTGGTGCCCGAGCCATCGGCGCGCTGCACCACGGCAATCGCGGCGTCGGGCAAGGCCACGCCCGGATTGAGCGCCGTGATCGCAGCATCGTTCCACTTCGTCACCTTGGCCAGGTAGATATCGCCCAGCACCTGCCCGGTGAGTTTCAACTGCCCCGGCGCCACACCCTTGATGTTGACCACCGGCACCACGCCACCGATGACCGCAGGGAACTGCACCAACCCCTCTTGCGCCAACTCTTCATCCTTGAGCGGCATGTCGCTGGCGCCGAAGTCCACCGTCTTCGATTTGATTTGCTTGATACCGGCGCCCGAGCCGATCGACTGATAGTTCACCTTGATCCCGGTGGCCTTGTTGTAGGCATCGGCCCACTTGGCATAGATGGGGGCAGGAAAGGTGGCACCGGCGCCGGTGATGTCCTGCGCCGCAGCGGCCACTGGCAGGCTCAGCATGGCCAGCGCGAGCCAGGGTTGAAGGGTCTTGTTCATGGGCACTCCTTGGGTGAGACAAAAGCTCGAATGACAGGACTGTAGGAAGCCTGTGTGACGGCCTCATGACATGCGTTGCAGGGCGTGTCATCAAATCGTCATGCGTCATCAGCGACACTGCATGCCATCGCCGTCAACCTCGAACCGACATGAATCGCGCGTTAAACATTCTGTTCCTGTGTACCCACAACTCCGCCCGCAGCATCCTGGCCGAGGCGCTGCTGAATCATCTGGACGGGCAGCGTTTTCGCGGCCACTCCGCAGGCAGCCATCCCAAGGGCGCGCCGAATCCGCTGGCCTTGAAAGTGCTGGCCGCCGCAGGCATCGACATCACCGGGTTGCGCAGCAAAGGGTGGGACGAGTTCGCGGCCCCCGGTGCAGCGGCCATGCATGCGGTGATCACCGTGTGCGACCAGGCTGCCGGCGAAACCTGCCCCTACTGGCCAGGCCAGCCGGCCACTGCGCATTGGGGCTACCCGGACCCGTCTGACACGCCGGGCGGCGAGGCTGCGCGCGAAGATGCGTTTCGTTTGACCCTGCTGGCGCTGCGGCGGCGGCTTCAATTGCTGATCAATCTGCCGCCCGCGCAATTCAAGGGCCTGGCGTTGCAGCAAACCCTGCGCAGCCTGGCTCAGGAATGATGCCCCCAGCGCTGGCCAGGGCCATGCTGGCCGAAGCCCTGGGCACGGCGCTGTTGCTGGCCGCGGTGGTGGGGTCGGGCATCATGGCCCAGCGCCTGGCCGCGGGCAACGACGCCATCGCGTTGTTGGCCAACACCCTGGCCACGGTGTGGGCGCTGGTCGTGTTGATCGAGCTGTTTGGCCCCGTGAGTGGCGCCCATTTCAACCCCGCGGTGAGTTGGGCCCTGGTGCTCAGGCACCAGCTTGAGCCGGCAACGGCCGTGGCCTACACATTGGCGCAACTGGCTGGCGCGGTGGCGGGTGCGGCGCTGGCCAACGCCATGTTCGATCTGCCACTGCTGCATCTGGCCACCACCGTTCGCACCGGCCCTGGCCAATGGCTGGCTGAAGCCGTGGCCACTTTCGGGTTGCTGCTGGTGGTGCTGCGCGCACCGCCCGCCAAGGCTTCCTGGCTGGTGGCCAGTTGGATCGGCGCGGCCTACTGGTTCACCGCTTCCACATCGTTTGCCAACCCGGCTGCGGCGTTCGGGCGCATGTTCAGCGACAGCTTTGCCGGCATCGCCCCAAGCAGCGTGCCGGCGTTCGTGGCCGCGCAGGGGCTGGGCGCGCTGCTGGCGCTGCTGGCCGACAGGTTGCTGGCCAAACCGCAGGCTTGATGGGCGCGGTGCGCCTCAAGCGCCCAGCGTGGCCGCCAGCCTTTGCGCGCAGGCCTGGGCCTGGCCGGCGATCTGCGCCTCGACCATCACGCGCACGACGGGTTCGGTGCCTGAGGGCCGTATCAGCACCCGGCCGCGCGCGCCGAGTTCTTCTTCCACGGCGCGCACTTCAAGCGGCAGGCGCTGGTTGCGCATCCAATCCACCCCCGGCGGCAGGCGCACGTTGATCATGGTTTGCGGGTACAGCGTCACGCCAGCCAACATCTCGGCCAGCCGCTTGCCGCTGCGCGCCACGGCCTGCAACACCTGCAAGGCGCTGACGATGCCGTCGCCCGTGGTGTGCTTGTCCAGCGCCAGCAGGTGGCCGGAGCTTTCGCCGCCCAGTTGCCAGCCGCGGGACATGAGTTCTTCGAGCACATAGCGGTCGCCCACCTTGGCGCGCACCAGTTCCACACCATGCGAGCGCAAGGCCACTTCAATGGCCATGTTGGTCATGAGCGTGCCCACGGCGCCGGGCACCTGCTGCCCCTGGGCCAGGCGGTCTTGCACCATCACGTACAGCAGCTCATCGCCATTGAACAGGCGGCCGCTGGCGTCGACCAGTTGCAGCCGGTCGGCGTCGCCATCCAGCGCAATGCCATAGTCGGCGCCCTCTTGCTTCACCGCCGCCACCAGCGCAGCCGGAGCGGTGGCGCCCACGCCGTCGTTGATGTTCAGGCCATTGGGCGTGCAGCCGATGGCCACCACGCTGGCGCCGAGTTCGTGAAAGACATCGGGCGCCACGCGGTAGGCCGCGCCGTTGGCGCCATCAACCACCAGCTTCAGGCCCTTGAGCGAAAGTTCACTGCCCACCGTGGCCTTGCAGAACTCGATGTAGCGCCCACTGGCATCGTCCAGCCGCTTGGCCTTGCCAAGGTGGGCAGAGTCGGCCCACTGGGGTGGCACGTCCAGTTGCGCCTCGACCGCGAGTTCCCATTCATCGGGCAGTTTTTCGCCGCGCGCGGAAAAGAACTTGATGCCGTTGTCGGGGAAGGCGTTGTGCGAGGCGCTGATCACCACGCCCAGGTCGAGCCGCAGCGCGCGCGTGAGGTAGGCCACGGCGGGCGTGTGCAGCGGCCCGCTGAGCAGCACGTCGACGCCGGCCGAGGCGAAACCGGCTTCGAGCGCCGACTCGAT
>JAYUPO010000193.1:0-4191 GCA_043760085.1 Burkholderiales bacterium | reverse complement strand
ATGGGCTCCTGCGCCAACGGCGGTGGCTACTACCACTACAGCTATTCGGTGGTGCGCGGCTGCGACCGCATCGTGCCGGTGGATGTGTACGTGCCCGGTTGCCCGCCCACGGCCGAGGCTTTGCTGTACGGCATCTTGCAGTTGCAGAACAAGATCCGCCGCGACAACACCATTGCGCGCTGAAGATGAGTCTGTCCATCGATACCCTGCAAGCCACGCTGCATGCTGCGTTGGGCGACGCTGTACGCGAGTTGAAGGCCGAGCGTGGCGAACTCACGCTCACCGTGCCCGCCGGTCGCTACCTCGAAGTGGCGCTGCGCCTGCGTGACGACCCATTGTTGAAGTTCGAGCAGTTGATGGATCTGTGCGGGGTTGATTACTCCAGCTACAAGAACATGGCCTGGGACGGGCTGCGCTACGGCGTGGTCAGCCACCTCTTGTCGCTCAGCCATAACTGGCGGCTGCGTGTGAAGGTCTTCGTGCCCGATGACGAGATGCCGGTTGTGCCGTCCGTGACCGACATCTGGAATGCGGCCAACTGGTTCGAGCGTGAGGCGTTCGACCTGTTCGGCATCATCTTCGAAGGCCACCTCGACCTGCGCCGCATCCTCACCGACTACGGTTTCATCGGCCACCCCATGCGCAAGGACTTCCCCACCCACGGGCATGTCGAGATGCGCTACGACGCTGAAACGAAGCGCGTGATCTACCAGCCAGTGACGATCGAGCTGCGCGAGATCACGCCGCGGGTGGTGCGCGAAGAGAACTATGGCGGCTTGCACTGACCATGGCTGAGATAAAAAACTACACCCTAAATTTCGGCCCTCAGCACCCCGCCGCCCACGGCGTATTGCGCCTGGTGCTGGAACTGGACGGTGAAGTCATCCAGCGCGCCGACCCGCACATCGGCCTGCTGCACCGCGCCACCGAAAAGCTGGCCGAGACCAAGACCTACATCCAGGCGCTGCCCTACATGGACAGGCTTGATTACGTCTCGATGATGTGCAACGAGCACGCCTACTGCCTGGCCATCGAGCGCCTGATGGGCATCGACGTGCCCGAACGCGCGCAGTACATCCGCGTCATGTTCAGCGAGATCACGCGCCTGCTCAACCACCTGTTATGGCTGGGCGCCCACGGCATCGACTGCGGCGCGATGAACATCCTCATCTACTGCTTCCGCGAGCGTGAAGACCTGTTCGACATGTATGAGGCGGTGTCAGGCGCGCGCATGCATGCCGCGTACTTCCGCCCCGGCGGCGTGTACCGCGACCTGCCCGACAGCATGGCGCAGTACCAGGCCTCCAAGGTGCGCAACGCGCGCAGCCTCAAGGCGCTGAACGACGAGCGCAGCGGCACCTTGCTCGATTTCATCGACGCCTTCACCCAGCGCTTCCCGGCGTATGTGGACGAATACGAAACCCTGCTCACCGACAACCGCATCTGGAAGCAGCGCACCGTGGGCATCGGTGTGGTCACGCCTGAGCGCGCCATGAACCTGGGCTTCAGTGGCCCCATGCTGCGCGGCAGCGGCATCGAATGGGACTTGCGCAAGAAGCAGCCCTACGAGGTTTATGCCCGCATGGACTTCGACGTCCCCGTGGGCACCCATGGCGACACGTATGACCGCTACCTGGTGCGCGTGGAAGAGATGCGCCAGTCCAACCGCATCATCAAGCAGTGCGTGGATTGGCTGCGTGCCAACCCCGGCCCGGTGATCACCGCCAACCACAAAGTGGCAGCACCTTCGCGGCTGGACATGAAAACCAACATGGAAGAGCTGATTCACCACTTCAAGCTCTTCACCGAAGGCTTCCATGTGCCCGAAGGCGAGGCCTACGCCGCGGTCGAACACCCCAAGGGCGAGTTCGGCATCTACATGGTGAGCGACGGTGCCAACAAGCCTTACCGGCTGAAGATTCGCGCGCCGGGCTTCCCACACTTGGCCGCGCTCGATGAAATGGCGCGTGGCCACATGATTGCCGACGCAGTGGCGGTGATCGGCACCATGGACATTGTGTTTGGCGAGATCGACAGATGATGCTTCCTGAAAGCACCCAGGCTCGCTTCGCGCGCGAAGTGGCCAAGTACCCGGCTGACCAGAAACAGTCTGCCGTGATGGCCTGCCTGGCCATCGTGCAGCACGAGCAAGGGCATGTCACGCCCGAGGCCGAAGCCGCGGTGGCGGCGTACCTGGGCATGGCGCCGATCGCCGTGCACGAGGTGACAACCTTCTACAACATGTACAACCAGCAGCCGGTGGGCCGCTTCAAGCTCAACGTCTGTACCAACCTGCCGTGCCAGTTGCGCGATGGCGAAACCGCGCTCGCCCACTTGTGCAGCAAGCTGCATGTGGAACCTTATGGCACCACGGTTGACGGCGTGTTCACCGTGCAGCCCAGTGAATGCCTGGGCGCCTGCGCCGACGCGCCGGTGATGCTGGTGAACGACCGCCAGATGCTCAGCTTCATGAGCAACGATCGGCTCGATGAGCTGCTTGATGTACTGCGCAAAGAGGCGAGCAAGACATGACCCTGCCCGACCTTTCGCGCTTCCAGGCCAGCGGCCATGAAACCTGCTTCCATGGCCGCCACATCGACCCGCAAATCTATGCCGGGCTGGACGGCCGCAATTGGCGCTTGAAAGACTACGTGGCGCGCGGCGGCTACCGTGCGCTGCGCAAAATTTTGGGCGGCGATGGCGGCGCCGGCATGACGCCCGACCAGGTGATTGCCGAGCTGAAGCTTTCGGCGCTGCGTGGTCGCGGCGGCGCGGGCTTTCCTACCGGGCTGAAGTGGAGTTTCATGCCGCGCCAGTTTCCTGGCCCCACGTACCTGGTGTGCAATTCTGATGAAGGCGAGCCCGGCACCTGCAAAGACCGCGACCTGCTGGCCTTCAACCCACACATCGTGATCGAAGGCATGGCCATCGCCGCCTATGCCATGGGCGTGAACACCGCCTACAACTACATCCACGGCGAAATCTTCGAAATCTATGAACGTTTTGAAGAGGCCCTGGAAGAAGCGCGTGCCGCGGGCTACCTGGGCCGCAACCTGCTGAACAGCGACTTCAATTTCCAGCTTCACGCCTTCCACGGTTTTGGCGCCTACATCTGCGGTGAAGAAACCGCCTTGCTTGAATCGTTGGAAGGCAAGAAGGGCCAGCCGCGCTTCAAGCCGCCGTTCCCGGCCAGCTACGGCCTGTACGGCAAGCCGACCACGATCAACAACACCGAAACCTTTGCCGCGGTGCCGTGGATCATCAACAACGGCGGCCAGGCCTACCTTGAAATCGGCAAGCCCAACAACGGCGGCACCAAGATCTTCTCGGTGGTGGGCGACGTTAACCTACCGGGTAACTTTGAAGTGCCGCTGGGCACGCCGTTCGCCAAGCTGCTCGAACTGGCTGGTGGCGTGCGCAGCGGCCGCACGCTCAAGGCGGTGATCCCCGGTGGCTCGTCAGCCCCTGTGCTGCCGGCCAAGACGATGATGGACATCACCATGGACTACGACGCCATCGCCAAGGCCGGCTCGATGCTGGGTTCCGGTGCGGTCATCGTGATGGACGATTCGCGCTGCATGGTCAAGAGCCTGCTGCGCCTGAGCTACTTTTATCAACACGAATCCTGCGGCCAGTGCACGCCGTGCCGCGAAGGCACGGGCTGGCTGTGGCGCATGGTGAATCGCATCGAACACGGCCAGGGCCGCGAAGGCGACCTGGCCTTGCTCGATTCGGTGGCCGACAACATCAAGGGCCGCACCATCTGCGCGCTGGGCGACGCCGCGGCGATGCCGGTGCAGGGCATGCTCAAGCACTTCCGCGACGAGTTCGTGCATCACATCGAACACAAAGCTTGCATGGTGAGCGCAGGCAAGGTGCACGCATGATCGAACTCGAACTCGATGGCAAGAAGGTCAGCGTCGCCGCCGGCAGCATGGTCATGCATGCGGCCGACGCGGCTGACGTGTACGTGCCGCATTTTTGCTATCACAAGAAGCTGAGCATCGCGGCCAATTGCCGCATGTGCCTGGTCGACATTGAAAAGGCGCCCAAGCCCATGCCGGCCTGCGCCACGCCGGTCACCCAGGGCATGATCGTTCGCACCAAGAGCGACAAGGCGATCAAGGCGCAGCAGTCGGTGATGGAGTTCCTGCTCATCAACCACCCGCTCGATTGCCCCATCTGCGACCA
>JAYUPO010000192.1:0-4202 GCA_043760085.1 Burkholderiales bacterium | reverse complement strand
AGACCGAGCGCGCGCGCCGCTTCGGCGGTTTGCGCTGACCAGGGCGGTTGCCCCGAGGGCATCGGGCCACGGATGTAGGCCACGCGCTTGACTGCCGGCATGGCGCGCTTCAGCAGTTCCAGCCGCTTGCCCAGGATGCCCGGCCCCGCATCAAACGTCAGCCCGGTGACGTTGCCGCCGGGTTGCGCCAGGCTTTTCGCGAGGCCCAGCGCCACCAGGTTGGGGCCGATGGCGACGATTGGAATCGTGTCGGTGGCTTGCCGGGCGGCCAGGGCCATGGCCGACCCACCGGTCACGATCACATCGACCGGTAACGCGACCACCTCGCGCAGCACCGCGGGCCAGCGATCTGCGCTCGATCATGAGGTCACCTCATTCGGGCGCAGTCGCATCATCGGTTTGGGCGCGTACATCATGGGCACTCATACTTTCGACGGTTCGGTGGCGACCCCCGCAACGACAAACGAGACAAGACTATGCAGCCACCTTCGGCGCATACCCCAACACCGCCTTCACTTCCAAAAATTCAGCAAAGGCATGGTCGCCCCATTCGCGCCCGTTACCGCTTTGCTTGAAGCCGCCGAACGGCGCCATCATGTCGCCGGGCGCGCTGTTGATGTTCACCTGCCCGGCACGCAGGCGTGACGCCACCTTGCGCGCCGCGTCAGCATCGGCGCCTGAAACATAGGCCGCCAACCCGTAAGGCGTGTCGTTCGCGATGGCCACGGCTTCGTCCACCGAGTCGTAGGCCAGTATCGACAACACCGGCCCGAAGATTTCCTCGCGCGCCACCGTCATCTGGTTGTTCACATGGCCCAGGATGGTGGGCTTGACGTAGTAGCCCGTCTCCAAACCGGCCGGCTTGCCCGGCCCGCCGGCCACCACGGTGGCGCCCTCAGTCACGCCGGCTTGAATCAAACGTTGTATCTTGCCCCACTGCGTGGCCGACACCACTGGCCCCATCACGGCGCCGCTGTCGGGCGCACCCACCGTGGTCATCTCGGCCACTTCCTTGGCGATGGCCAGGGCTTCTTCCATGCGCTCGCGCGGCACCAGCATGCGCGTGGGTGCGTTGCAGCTCTGGCCCGAGTTGTTCATCACGCTGCGTACGCCACTGGTCACAGCGCGTTTGAAATCAGCGTCGGGCAAGATGATGTTGGGCGACTTGCCGCCCAGCTCTTGATGCACCCGCTTCACCGTCGGCGCGGCATTGCGCGCCACCTCGATGCCGGCGCGGGTGCTGCCGGTGAAGCTCACCATGTCCACTTCCGGGTGGCTGGAAAGCGCCGCTCCCACGGCGGGCCCGTCGCCATTCACCAGGTTGAACACGCCGGCCGGCACGCCCGCTGCGTGCATGATCTCGGCCCAGATCTGGGCTGAGAACGGCGCAATCTCGGAAGGCTTCAACACCATGGCGCAGCCCACGGCCAGGGCCGGCGCCACCTTGCAGGCAATCTGGTTGACCGGCCAGTTCCACGGCGTGATGAAGGCGCACACGCCGATCGGTTCTTTCACCAGCATCGTGCTGCCGCGCAGCTCTTGAAAGCGGTAATCCTTCAACACCGCCAGGGCCGATTGCACATGCGCCAGGCCCATCACGGCTTGCGCCTTTTGCGCCAGCGCCACCGGTGCACCCATCTCTTCGGTGATGGCTGCGGCCATGTCGGCCTGGCGCTTCTGGTATTCAACAACGATGCGTTCGAGCAAGGCCACGCGCTGCGCCAGCGTGGTTTGCGAATAGTGGGCGAAAGCGGCGCGCGCGGCCTTAACCGCAAGGTCCACGTCAGCCGCTGAACCTAATGAAATGCGCCCGGCGCTTTGCTCGGTGGCGGGGTTGATGACATCGAGCGTCTTGGCCATCAGCGGGTCGACCCAGGCGCCGTTGATATAGAACTTCAGGTAGTCGCGCATGACGGGCTCCAGTGCAGGGGGTGGGAGAAGGGGCGAAGGGTCAGTATAGAAGTCGAAGTCGCATCGCTTACCCTCAGGGCCATGCGTGCCCGCGATGTTTTCGAGTTGCTGTTGCTTGCCGTGTTGTGGGGCGCGGCCTACCTGTTCATGCGCGCGGCCGTGCCGGCGTTCGGCCCGGCGCCCCTGGTGGCCTTGCGCATGGGCCTGGCGGCCGTGCTGCTGCTGCCGTTGATGCTGTGGCGCGGCGGCTGGCCTGTGTTGCGTGCCCACCCCTGGCAGATGTTGATTCTGGGCATTCCCTTCACTGCCGCGCCGTTCATGCTGCTGGGCTTTGCGTCACTGCACATCACGGCCGGCTTGATGGCGGTGTTGAACGCCACGGCGCCGCTGTTCGGTGCGCTCATCGCGCACTACTGGCTCAAACAGCGCATGGGTGCGTGGCGCGCAGCCGGCCTGGTGCTTGGCTTTGGCGGTGTGGCCCTGTTGATGTGGGGCACGGTGTCCTTCAAGTCGGGCGCCGGGCTGCTCGCTGTGGCTGCGGTGTTGCTGGTTTCGCTGTCTTGGAGCTTGGGTGCGCAATACACGCGCAAACATCTCAGTGCAGTGGACCCGCTGGTCCTCACCGTGGGCAGCCTGGCCGCAGCCAGCATCTTCCTGGCGCCCTTCGCCGTCGCCTACTGGCCGGTGCAGCCGCCCAGTGCGCGCGCCTGGGCCGAGCTGGCGTTCCTGGGCGTGGCCAGCTCGGGCCTGGGCTTCATCATTTACTTTCGCCTGCTGCGCAACATCGGCCCGGTGCGCGCCATCTCAGTGACCTTTCTCAACCCGGTGGTGGCCATGGTGTCGGGCTCGTTTTATCTGGACGAGGCCATCACGCTGCAAATAGTGTTGGGTGGCGCGGTGGTGTTGTTGGGCACGGCGCTGAGCCTGGGGTTGATCGGCCCGGCGGCTGCGCCCAAACCGCCCGCGTCATAACCCAGGCTGCCCAGGCGCTGGCTGATGGCGTTGAACTGAGCGACCGTGTCGTCGATGATTTGCTGCACGCTCTTCATGCCATGAATCAGCCCGGCTGATTGCCCGGCCAAGGCCGGCGCGGCTTCCATGTCACCGCCAAAGTAAACCTGCTGAATGCCCTTGAACGCATCGGCCGGAATCAACCCCGCTTCATGCCAACCCTGAGTGATTCGCGTCTTCAAGGTGCGAATGCACGGCGTGACCTTCTTGTTCAGCACCCAGGTGCCGGTGGTGGCTGAATCAACAATCGCCTGCTTGTAGTGCGCATGCACCGGGCTTTCAACGCTGGCCACAAAGCGTGTGCCCATTTGAATGCCCTCGGTATTCGCCCCTCGGACGGCCGGGCGTGCTCATGCATTCTTGAGGCGTTCGGGGCCGCGACGACAAGCCCCGGGCTGCACGCCGCGCTGGCAGGGCTCATTCAGCCACGACCTCAGGTTGACACATTAATGCCCCATTGGCATGCTTTGATGCATGCGCACCACCATTCGCCTTGACGAACACCTGCTGGCGCAGGCCAAACAGCATGCCGCCGCCACCGGCCGCACCCTCACCGCCGTGCTCGAACAGGCGCTGCGCGAATCGTTGGCGCGGCGCAGCCCGCTGGCCCGGGCCAGGCCGGTTCGGCTGAAAACGGTGAAGGGCGGCGGCGTGCGCGCCGGGGTGGACTTGGACGACAGCGCCGCGCTGCAAGACTTGATGGGGCTGTGACGTGTTGCTGCCCGATGTGAACGTGCTGGTGTATGCCCACCGCGAAGATTCGCCCCACCATGCAGCCTGCCGCGAATGGCTGGAGGCACTGATCAACGGCCAAGCGGCGTTTGGCCTGTCAGAGCTGGTGTTAAGCGGCTTCATACGGGTGGTCACGCACCCAAAGGTCTTCACCAAACCCAGCTCCTTGGCCGCTGCGCTTGAATTCACCGAGCAGCTACGCAGCAGGCCGCACTGCGTGGCAGTGGCGCCCGGGCGCCGGCACTGGGACATCTTTCGCAGCCTGTGCAGCGATGCCGGTGCCAAGGGCAACCTCGTGCCCGACGCCTACCTGGCGGCATTGGCCATCGAGGCCGGCTGTGAATGGGTTACCACGGATCGCGACTTCAGCCGCTTCAAGGGTTTGCGCTGGCGCCACCCGTTGCAATAGCTTGTTGCAGCTTGGTGCACAGCGCCTGTCCATGCGCTGCGGCAAAGCGCATCGAATCAAGTCATCGGCGCGCAGCCCAGTTGATGCCAAGCCATCACCTGCACGCCGCCCACGATGTAGCTGTCACGCCCGCCGTACA
>JAYUPO010000191.1:0-4205 GCA_043760085.1 Burkholderiales bacterium | reverse complement strand
AGCGGGCGCCCGCGGCTTGCCGCGAGGCCCGCGACGTTCGACCCGCGAACACCCCTGCGGCCTCACCAGCAAGGAAGTGGCGGTGCTGGAACTGCTCGCTGCCGGGCTGCGCAACAAGGAAATCGCGCTGCGCCTGCACCGCTCGGCGCGCACCGTCGACCACCACCTCGTGGCAATCTTCGGCAAGCTCGGGGTGGCGACGCGCGCCGAGGCGGTGAGTGCGGCGTACCGGCTGGGCGTCGTCGCGACGAGCGGCTGATCGGCCGTGTGCCCTGGCCGATCAACCCGCTTCGTGCTTGTCAATGGTTACTGTTGCCCTGGCTCCGACAGCCCAGGCACAGCGGACTTCTTTGCTTCGCTAGTCGTCATCGCGCCCATCGTGATGGCGGTGATGGTCATCGTCCGGCACGGGCGCCAGGCGCAGCACCACACCCGTGCTGCCGAACGGCGTTCCGGTGACGTTGCCGGTGACATACACCTCGCCACTGGCGTCTTCACCGAACCCAAGCACGGCCAGGTTCGGCGCGTTGCTGGGGGTGATGAAGAACTCACGAATCGAGCGCAGGTGGCGGTTGCCGCTGTTGGCGTTGAAGTGGAACAAGCGGCCATAGTTGTGCGGCCCGCTGGGCAAATTGAACAGGCGTGAATAGTCGCCGAAGATGTAGTGCCCGCGCAGCTCGCGCAGCCGCTGGCCGCGGTAGACGAAGCCGCCGATCACCGGAATGCCCTTCCAGGTGCGTGTCGTACTGGGCCACAGGGTCGATCAACCCGTGCGGGATCGCGCGCCCCGGCACCATAGCCCGCTGGGCCACGCCGTCGGCGTTGTCGCGTGGGTCGAAGTACAGCGTGCCTTCCTTGAGGTTCCAGCCGTAGTTGCCGCCTTTGACGATGACGTCGACTTCTTCAATGTCGTTCTGCCCAACATCGCCCGCGAACAACCGGCCGTTGTGCCGATCGAACGACATCCGGTACGGGTTGCGCAGGCCATACGCGAAGATTTCACCCACCGCGCCGGCGCGGCCGACGAACGGGTTGTCGCCAGGCACGCCGTACTCCTTGCCGGGTGAGCGCGTGTCGACGTTGATGCGCAAGATCTTGCCCAGGGGGTTGGTCAGGTTCTGCGCGTTGCCGTTCAAGCCGTGCCCAACGATCGGAATGCCGCCAATGAAAAGCTGGCCGTCACGGTCGTCGGCGCCGCCGCCGTCGCCCAGCGCAACGTAGAGCATGTTGTCCGGCCCGAACGCGATGTCGCCCCCCGTTGTGGTTGAACTGCGGCTTGTCGATGCGCATCAGCACGCGCGGTGAAGACACGACGCCGCCTTGATTGCGCCACTCGACCACCACGCTCTGGTGTTCGGGCGCGATGCCCGCCGGCATGGTGCTGGGCAGCGTGGCGGGCCCCGCATTCGGCACCGACATGAAGGTGTAGAGCAAGCCGTTTCGCTGGTATTGCGGGTGGAAGGCCAAGCCGAGCAGCCCGCGTTCATCAAACGTGTTGGGGCCCAAAGCGCCGAGTGTGACGAGGTACCCCGACACGTCCAGGAACGGAACCTGACCCGCTGGTGTTGCCACATCGGCCGGCAAGGTGGCGCCCGGCCCGACGTTCACGCGCCAGATCTTGCCCGGCTGGTCAACGATGTACAGGTGCTGCGCATCCCCGGGTGCGGCCACACCCTTCACCGGCGAGATCAGCCCCTTGGCCACCGGCTCCAGCGTGATCAATGCGCCCGATCGCGTGATGGGCGCGAACTGCGTTTTGTCGAAGGGCGCGAACACGGGTGCACGAATCCTGCCGAAGGCAAGGCCGCGGCGGCGGCCATGATGATTGCCCCGAGACAGGCATTCGAGAGTGGTCTGTAGCGCATGCTCATTCCCTTCTGCGTTGGTGGCCATCGGTGTGAAGGCGGCGGTTAACACATGAAGAAACTGGCTTGCAAATGCGGGTTCCTACCGGGATTCAGGCAATCGATCCCCCACGATCAAGGCGAACCTCGACTCACCCGACCTGCACCTCGACGGTTTTCTCGGCCCGGGCCATGTGAGGGCCGGGCCGAGGTCGAGAACCAATACGGCCGCATCGTTCCCGAGGCCGGCAACACGGCCGCGCTCGATGCCATCCAGCAGGTGCTTGAACTGCGTAAATTCTTCGAGTGGCGCGGCCTGGGTTCGATCGACCACTCCGATGTGCGCGTGCGCGAAGCCTTTGCCGAGTTCGACGCCGAGCGTCGATGCTCGATGCCGAACCTGAAGATCGCCGACCCGAAGGCCGCCTGGCCGCGAAGGTGCAACGCTGCCGCCGGCGCTGACGCTGGGCGCCCAGCACCGAGCCTGCTGGCCAGGCACGGCCTGGCTCACGTGCCGGCGCGCATCGCCCCCAGGATCTGCTGCGCGCCGGCGGCCAGGATGCGGGCGTCGGAGCTGACCGTGACGAAGCGAAAGCCCTTCGCCGAACGGGCCAGCGCCACATCGGGCCGGCCGTTGTGCACCCCGGCGCGCAGGCCATGGGCCTGGGCCCGCGCCAGGATGTGTTCGATGGCCTGCGCCACCGGCGCATCGACATCATCAAACACCGGCTTGCAGCCCAGGGCGAGCGACAGGTCTGACGGACCGATGTAGACGGCGTCCAGCCCTTCTACCGAGCAGATGGCATCGAGGTTGTCGAGTGCCTGCGCGGTTTCGATCATCGCGAAGACGACGATGTTCTGGTTCGCCTGGCTGGCGTAGTCGGCGCCATGCACCATGCCCGCGCGGATGGGCCCGAAGCTGCGCGTGCCTTGCGGCGCGTAGCGGCTGTAGGCCACCAGGCGCTGCGCATCGTCGCGGGTGTTGACCATGGGGCAGATGATGGCCTGCGCGCCGGCGTCGAGCGTCTTCATCACGATGCTGGGCTCCAGCCACGGCACGCGCACCACCGGCATGGTGGCCGTGGCCGACATGGCTTGCAGCATGGCCAGCATGGCCGGGTAGTCGATCACGCCGTGCTGCATGTCAATCGTTAAGGTGTCCCAACCCTGGTGGGCCATCAACTCGGCCGAAAAACCATCGGGAATGGCCAGCCAGCCGTTCACGGCGGTCTTGTCAGCAGCCCAGAGTTGGCGCAGGCGGTTGGGGGTCATGTCAGCGTTCCTTGGCAGGGTGGAAGGGGTTTGCGAGGCTAGCAGAAGCGCCCACCGCGGGCGTGCAAACACCCAGCGCCTGGCCAGTGTTCAGCAGTTAGCATCGCGCCGCACTTGCTGAACCACGCGCCCGAATCCCTGCCATGCTGCCCACGCCCGCCAGCGCTTTGCGCTTTTCTCGCCTGCTGCTTACCGGCGCTGCCGGCAGCTTGGGCCGCGAATTGCGGCCGCGCCTGAAAGCGTATTGCGACACGCTGCGCCTGTCTGACCTTCACACCATGGGTGCCGCCGCAGCGGGCGAAGAAATCATGCCGCTGGACCTGGCCAATGCCGCTGCCGTGCAGGCCTTGCTGGCCGGCGTGAACGCCGTGGTGCACCTGGGCGGCGTGTCCACCGAGCAGCCTTGGGCGCCGATCCTGGCGGGCAACATCGTGGGCATGGTCAACCTGTACGAAGCCGCGCGGGCGCATGGCATCAAACGCATCGTCTTCGCCAGTTCCAACCACGTGACCGGTTTTTATCGGCAAGACGAAGTGATTTCGCCACGCGAGCCGATGCGGCCTGACGGTTTTTATGGCTTGTCCAAGGCGTTTGGCGAGAACCTGGCGCAGTTGTACTGGGACAAGCACGGCATCGAAACCGTGAGCCTGCGCATTGGCTCGTGCTTCCCGCAGCCGCGCAGCCGCCGCGCCTTGGCCACCTGGCTGAGTTTTGATGATCTTGAACGCCTGGTGGTGGCCGCACTCACCGCGCCCATCGTTGGCCACACCGTCATCTATGGCATGAGTGACAACACCACCACCTGGTGGGACAACACCCGCTCGCGCCACATTGGCTACTGGCCGCAAGACAGCTCGCAGCCCTACCGCGCCGCGCTGGAAACGGCCGAACCGGTGGTCGACCCCAACCAGGCCGAGGCCAAGTACCAGGGCGGCGTGTTCGTGGCCCAGGGCCCATATTGAACCAGCTTATTTGAACCGTTGATTGTTGGAGCCTTGTCCAACGTGGTGTGAGCCTGAACGGGGCGCGTGTTTCCAACGAGGAATGAGCCTGAGGGCGCGCCAGCGAGGGTGAACTGGAGGGGAGTTG
>JAYUPO010000190.1:0-4209 GCA_043760085.1 Burkholderiales bacterium | reverse complement strand
CCGGCAAGGCCGGCAGCGCCGCCGTGGCGCCGCTGCCCAGGCCTTCGCGCGCCACCGTGGCCACGGCGTCGCTGAGCTGGCGCAGCGGCCGCGTCACGCTGGCCACCACGGCGGCGGCCAGCAGCGTGGTCAGGCCCACCAGCACCAGCAAGCTGCCCAGCGTGGGCCAGGCCAGGCTGGCGCGCAGCGCCTGCAAGCGGCCCTGCGGCAGCGCGGGCTTGTGGCACACCAAATACAGGTAACCCGCCACCGCCGCACTGGCGCCGATGGTGCTGCGGCGCACCGGTTTGGCAGCGATCACCGCATCGGCCTCCATGCGTTCGGGGTCGTCGCCCATCACATAGGGCATGGGCTCGGGGCCGGCGGCCTGCATCACCGGTTCGAGCTTGACCTTCACACCCACCAGCGGGGTGCGACTGCTGGTGGCCAGCACGGTGCCGCCGGCATCGAGCAAATACAGCTGCGTGTCCGGCTCCAATAACACCAGGCTGCGCAGGAATTCGGTGAACTCCTCGCCGCGGCGTTCATGGGCTTCGAGCATGTCGGGCACCATCATCACCACGCGCTCCAGGAAGGCGCTGGCGCGGTAGTAGCTGCTTTCGTGCTCGAAGCGCTGGAAGCCCGCCAGCACCGTGGCCACCACGCCCAAGGCGGTGAGCAGCCCGGTGGCCACGATCGTCCAGGCGATCTTGGCCCGGACGTTCACCTGCACCGCCGGTCAGCAGGGCGGCCATCGCGGGCCCGCACGTTCAAGCCATGGCCTCGCGCATCTTGTACCCCGCGCCGCGCACGGTGAGGATGATGCGCGGGCGCATCGCGTCGGCTTCGAGCTTGTTGCGCAGGCGGTTGATGTGGGTCGTGACGGTGTGTTCGTAGCCGTCGTGGCTGTAGCCCCACACCGCGTCGAGCAACTGGCTGCGCGAAAACACCCGCCCCGGGTGCTGGGCAAAGTACAGCAGCAAGTCGAACTCCAGCGCGGTGAATTCGAGCACGCGCCCGCCCAGGCGCACCTCGCGCTGGGCGCGGCGAATTTCCAGCTCGGCGTTGCGCACCACGGCTTCGCCGGCGGGTGCCTGCTGCGCCGCGCGCAACAACGCGGCGCGGCGCAGCAGGGCTTTCACCCGGGCCAGCAGTTCGGCCAGCGAGAACGGCTTGGTCAGGTAGTCGTCGGCGCCCAGCTCCAGGCCCAGCACGCGGTCGAGTTCGGTCGCCTTGGCCGTGAGCATGAGGATCGGTGTGCTGCTGGCGCGTGCGCGCAGCGCCTTGCACACCTCCAGGCCGTCCAGCCCGGGCATCATCAGGTCGAGGATCAACAGGTCGCGCGGCGCCTCAATCTGCGCGGCCAGGGCGGCCGGCCCATCGGCCACGGCCAGCACCTCGTAGCCGCTGCCGCGCAGGTTCAGTGCCAACAGCTCACGGATGTCAGCCTGGTCTTCAGCCACGAGGATGGTGTGCGCCATGGCCGGATTGTCGCGGCCGGCACCGCGCTTCTTACGCCGCACTCCTTAGGCGCGTTTCTTACGCCGATGTGATCTGCCTGTGAGGTGCGGTGAGCAGCGCGTGAGGGCACTTGCGCACAGTCGGGCCATCGACCCACCCGTGCAGGAGTCTCACATGTCCACCGCCCTTGCCACCGCCACCGCTGCCGCTGCCGCTGCCGCTGCCGCAAGCATGCCCCATGCGGTCGACTGGAACGAGATGTTTGCCCAGCGCAGCCACCTGGTGCGCTTTGCCCAGCGCCGGCTGCATGACGCGGCGCTGGCCGAAGACCTGGTGCACGACGTGTTCGAGGCCGTGCTCAGCGGCCACGCCCGCTTTGCCGGTCGCTCGGGCCTGCGCACCTGGCTGGTGGGCGTGCTCAAGCACAAGATCGTCGACCTGATCCGCCAGCGCAGCCGCTACGACGCCCTGGACGACGATGAAGAAAGCTCGCACGCCGCCGCCCAGCTGCGCTGCCCGCAGCCGCAGCCCGACGAAGTGGCTGAGCAGCGCCAGCGCCTGGCCGCCGTGCTGGCGCGCATGCAGCAGTTAAGCCCCGGCCTGCGCGACGCGGTGGAGCTGCGCCTGATCCATGAGCACAGCACCGAAGAGGTCTGCCGCGCCTTGAACATCAGCCAGGACAACCTGTTCGTGCGCCTGCACCGGGCACGCCGCGCGCTGGTTCATTGACGCCGCCCACCCCCGAGCAAGCCGGTTGGCGTCGGTGTGCTGACGCAAACGCTGTGCGCCTCGGCCTGCAGCCGGCCGAACCCGCTACGGCTTGAGTGCTTGCGCCGACAAGGGCGGCAGCGCACAGCCCCGGGCCTGGTTCAGTGCGGCAGCGGCTTCGTCCAGCTCAGCCAGTGTGGTGGCGTCCACCGGAATGAACTCGGCGCGCTGCAAGCGCATCGCGCGCTCGGGGTCGCCGGGCATCAAGATGGCACTGGCACCAGGTGCCAGCGCCGCGCTTTGCACCCAGGCCACGAACTCGCGCACTTCGGCGCCAAAGGCTGCGGCTGATGTCATGCGTTGCGGGTCGAACACCAGCGCCAGCATGCCGTTCCACACCGCGTGCTGCATGCCCAGGTTGGCCGGCCGGCAAGTGGGCCCGCCGGTGAGTGCGGCGGCCAGCATCTCGCACACCATGGCCAGCGCATAGCCCTTGTGCGCGGCAAAGGGCAGCAAGGCCCCTTGAGGTTGACCGGGCAGCGGGAACATGGTGGCCGCGTCGGTGCTGGGGCGGCCCTGGGCGTCGATCATCGCGCCGGCCGCCATGGGCACGCCCTTGTTGTGGGCCACCCGCACCTTGCCCATGGCGCTGGCGCTGGTGGCGAAGTCGAGCACGATGGGCTCGCGCCCGGCCACCGGAATGCCCACCGTGAACGGGTTGGTGACGAAGCGCCCCTCGCGCCCGCCGTGCGGCGCCACGATCGGCACACTGACGGCATTCACGAAGTGCACCGACACCAGCCCCGCCGCCACCGCCTGCTCGGCCCAGTGGCCCACCCGGCCCAGGTGGTGGCTCCAGCGCAGCCCCATCACGCACACGCCCAGCTCTTGCGCCCGCGCCATGGCCAGGCTCATGGCTTCTTGCGCCACCACCTGGCCCATGCCGCAGCGGCCGTCCAGGGTGAGCATCGTGCCGGCGTCGGTGAGCACCGCGACATGCTCGTTGAGCTGAAGCTCGCCGGCCAGAAAGCTCTTCACATAGCGCGGCACCATGCCCACGCCGTGCGAATCGTGCCCCGTGAGGTTGGCCAGCACCAGGTGGTCGGCCGTCAGCCGCGCCTCGGTGGCGCTGGAGCCGGCGGCCAGCCACAAGGCGTTGACCCATGCATGCAGGGCGGGCGTGGCAATCAGCGGGTCAGTCATGGCGGGTTGATGGGGGTAGATGGGGGTTGAGCAACAGGGCTGTGCACAGGGTGCAATGATTGTGGCGTTGCCCCAAGGCGAGTTCTAATCGGGTAACGCGAGGTGAACGACCATGAGCCCTGTTCCTGCCGCTGCTCTGCTCACCCATTCGCGCCTGGTGCGCTGGGCAACCTCAGCCCTGACCGCCACGGTGCTGGTTGCCAGCCTGCTCGGCTGCGCCCACGCCCCCGCACCGCCGCAACCCCAGCCGCTGCTGCGCGACGCCAGCTTTGCCGCGCCGGCTGAGCCCGTGCTGCCCGAGCAGGCGCTGGCGGCCAGCCCGGCCATGCAACGCTATCTGCGCGAAGACATCGCCAGCCAGTTGCGCCAGCTCGGCCCGCAGCGCGGCCTGGTTGAAGCGTTGTACAAGCGCAGCCAGCTCAAGGTGGAATACGACGCGACCCGCACGCGCAACGCCGCCCAGGCTTTCGAGGCGCGCTCGGGCAATTGCCTGTCGCTGGTGCTGATGACCGCGGCGCTGGCCCGTGAGCTGGGCTTGCAGGTGCATTTCCAAAGCGCCTATGTCGACGACGTGTGGAGCCGCCGCGGCGAACTGATGCTGCGCAGCGGCCATGTCAATGTCACCCTGGGCCCGGCGTCGCTGGCCAGCACCCGCGGCGTGGACATCACCCGCTTCACCATCGACTTCCTGCCGCCCGAAGAACTGCGCGGCCTGCGCACGCGCGAGATCGGCGAAACCACCGTGGTGGCCATGTTCCTGAACAACCGCGCGGCCGAGCACCTGGCCGCCGGCGCGGTGAACGAGGCCTACTGGTGGGCGCGCGCGGCGCTGCTGCACGAGCCGGCCTTCTTGCCGGC
>JAYUPO010000189.1:0-11358 GCA_043760085.1 Burkholderiales bacterium | reverse complement strand
AGCCGGCCCCCGGCGGCGGCTCGGAGGTGCACTGGAGCGCCAGCTTCCAACGCCCCGAAGAGAACGCCAAGCCCGACCAGGACGACGCCGCCACCGCCAAACTCGTTCAGGGCGTGTTCAAGGCGGGGCTGGACAACATCGGCGCGATCACCTCGCGCTGACCCGCACCCAGCAAGCCGCGCCGCGTCCGGTCAGGCGCGGGTGCCGCAGCAGTCGATCAAAGCCTCATCCCACGCATGCGCCGTCGGCTGAGGTTCTCCGAACGTTTCAATCCATTGGCGTGCGGTGTTGCCAAGTGTCACGAAGAGCGGCACGGTCTTGCGGCGCGGGCCCACTTGCCGGCGACGCGGGTTTGATGCCAGCGCTGAACGCGCGATGAGTTCCAGGGCCGTGGGTTTGACCCACTGTCTCGGCCGGGGATGCCCGTGATACTGGGCTCGACCGCCGCTTTGGGCGGCTCCTGCTCAAACCGTGTCGCCACATGTGGGCACCTTCGGGCAGGGGTTCGCTTTCCGATCCATCAAACCCCAAGCCGGCCCGACCATGATTCCACGTCACATTGCTCTCACCCTTCTCTGCGGCCTTGTTGCAGCTTGTGGAGGAGGTGGCGGTGGCAGTGGCGACAACTGCGCCGCGAGCACGGCGCCGCCAGCCGGCGGCACCGATACGCGCGACTGGGCCACGGCCGACCTCAGCTGCAAGCTGTCGATGGCTGGCAGTTGGGTGGCGATCGACAACAACAGTTTCCTGATCGGCCCCTTTTGGAATGTGGTCAGCACCGGCGCAGACCAGCTGGAGGGCATCGCGCTGGGCGGCTGGGCCTTTGACGGGCGCGCCGGGTTCAACAACCCGGCGCTGGCGGTGACGCCGGTGCGCGCAGTCGTGTTGCAACAGCAGAGCAACGGCCTGCTGACCGAAGCCACGGCAGCGCTGTTCGGCAACGCTGTGACGAATGGCGCCGCGTCGGTCATCGTGGCCGACTTCAACGGCGACGGGCGCGACGACGTGGTGTTTCCGGCGCACAACGAAAGCCCGTTTATCGCGATGCCAAGCACCGCGTTCATCTCGCGCGCCAGTGGCGGCTTCGACAAGATCATGTTGCCCGACAGCGTGATGAACCACGATGCGCGTCTGGTCACTTTGGGGGGCAGGCAGAAGATCCTGGCGCGCTCTTTCGGTGGCAGCGGCAATGGCGGCAATGGGCCGGGTTTCAATGTCATCTATTCGTGGAGCGGCAGCAACTTCGCCGTCGACCTGAGCCTTGGCGACCTGGGCGGCATGTCAGTGCTGGCGGGCGCGTTCAGTGGCAACACTGACGACTGGATCATCGTCGGCGACTCCAAGTCCGGGCCTGGCGTGCCCTGGGCGGCTACCAACCCCATGCTGAACTACGCCTACAAGCTTGCCGGCGCAACGGTTGCCACGCCGCCGGTGCTGCTGCCCAAGCCCTACTTCAACGACAAGCCCGAGTACGCCAACTTGGTGAGCCAGTGGGACCCCTATTCCAAGAGCCACACCTCGCGGCTGTGGCGCAGCGATCTGAACCAGGACGGCCTGCCGGACATCCTGGCGGGTCAGGAAGTCTGGAGCGCCACCAAGGGCGGCCAGGCCGCGCTGTTCCAGTTGCTGATCAATCGCGGCGGCATGAACTTCAGCGACGAGACGGATGCCCTCAAACCCGAGATGGCGATCAACGGCGGCCTCGATGCTTCCGTGCGCATCGTTGACGTCGACGGCAGCGGCATCGACACGCTGTTTCTCTCGAACTATCTGCTGGTCAACGATGGCACCGGGCGTCTGTATGCCGCGCTGCACAGCGAGTTCGACGCCATGCGGCAAAAGGTGCTCACTTATGCGCAATCAAAACTGCCGAGCCCGCAGGTCACCGGCGGCCTGTTCGGCTTCTATCCCTACCGCACGAAAGGCGGGCCGATCAACTACGTGGCCATGGTGTCCACCAGGAACCCGGGCAGCAGCCAAGATGTGAGCTATGTGTTCGTCAACGTGCCGCTGGGCATCAAGCTGAGCACCGATTTCCGGCGCGACCTCACCGTGGCCACGCGCAACGGCAGCAAGAACATCCGCACCTTCGCCGGCAACGACACGATTCATCGGGCGCAGGGCGACCCCGATTGCCGCATCGACGGTGGCCTGGGCATCAACGCCGCGGTCTACCCCGGCAAACGGGCGGACTGGGTAGTGGCCCGATCCGGCACGACGATCACGGTCAGGCCCGCTAACGCAGCTGGTGGCACCGACACGCTGACACGAATCCAGCAGGCGAAGTTCAGTGACCAGACGCTTGACTTGAACAGCTTGCCCTGATGCTGAGGCCGCTTGCGCGCATCAGGGCAGACTCGATTCAAGTGTCAGGCGCCGGTAACTGCGCGTCAGGGCGTCGAAAATCGTGACGTCGGTGCGGCGATAGTCGGCACCAGACTGGCCGATGCAGGCGTCCGGGCGGGACCGGTAGAACTGTTCGTAATCACCGAAGAACTGGTAGCTGCTCAAGGTTTCGACATTGCGCTCCTGGAACACCGCACCGATGGCATTCCAGGCCACACCGCCCTCGACGGCATTCAGGATCGGGGCATCGAGATTGCGCAGTGGTGACCACCACCCGCCAATGGCCATGCCCGCGTTGGCGCCATCCGTGGGGTTGAGCACCCGGCCACCAGGGTTGATGACGATGACCGCCGGATCGAACACCACCGGGCCCGACCGGGCAGCGTCCCAGCCCTCGCGCCGGCACACGCCGCCCTTGCCGAAATAGTCTGTTGCGGGGTGCTGGAACACGTCGCGTTCGATCAGGCCCCAGTAGCGGTAGCCTGAGGTCAGTTGCCGCATGGCCTCGCAAGCCGAGTCACCGGCCTGGCACGCTGGCAACTTGACGGGTTGACCGGCATTGCCCGGTAACGTGTCGAAGCAGTCGCCGCTGCATTGGAGGACGCGCTGGACGCGGTGGTTGCAGGACTGCACGTTGAGCAGGTAGTCGCCGCCCACGCCGCCGACGCTGAGCGTGCGACAGTCGCTGCCGGAAGCCAGCCTGACCAGCGCCGTGCGGAAGACTGCGCTCGACACCAACTGGTGGGGCACTTCGATCTGTGCCGGCAGGTAGGTGCCGCCGGAGTCGGCATAAGACACTTGCACAGGCTCGCTGCCCTGGTTGCCGAAGAGCGTGCCAACGCAGCTGGCGCGCCCTTGCGCGTCGAGCGTGGCCTGGCACAAGACCCCGCCCCGGTTGTTGAGCGCGGTGATGATGCCAGTGGGTATCGGCATCAGCGCGCTCAGCGGGTCGGGCGAAACGGAGACGCTCAGTGTGAACGGCGCACCGCTGGCCGACGGGTTCGGGCTCGTGCTGGCTGACAGCCGCACGCGGCTGGCGGCGATGGTCAGCGACGTGTTCGCGGCGTCGCGGCGCGCACGGTAGTTGTCGTCGCCTTCGTAGTCGACGCTCAGCGTCGCGCCGGTGGCCGCCGTATCGAAGCGCTGCTGGCAAGAGACGGTGGCGTCGGCGGCAAGCGTTCTCGTGCACAACACGGCGCCGGCGCCATTGCGCACGGTCACCAGGCCTGTGGGCAACGGCCACGCGCTCGTGTCCCACGATGCGTCCGGTGCCGCGGCGGCCACGCGAACCTGGAGCGTCGTGTCTGCCCCGACCAGCACCGGCGTCGGGGATATCGCCAAGCTTGCTTGCACCTTCCCCTTGACGACTAACGTTGCCCTTTGCAGGCCGCGCGGGTCCAACGGGTTGAGCACCTCCACGCGAGTCAGGCCGGGGCGTTTGGCGTCGATGTCCAGACTGTCGGGGTAGGTGTTGGGTGCGCGGCCAATCGGCGCCAGGCTGGCAACTTCGGGCGCGCTCGATGCCCATTGCACCTCGATGCCGTTGTGCCAAATGCGCCGGCCTAGGGTGTCCTTCAAGGCAAATCGCATGGTTTCGCCGACGGTGATCTCGGCATTCACGGGCTGCAATTGCGCGGCCACGACGCTGACCGCGAGTTCGCCCTTGCCACCAGCGGCCGGGTCGTTGACGGTGAGCATGGCGTCGCCGAGATTTGAGCCGGCCATCACTTTGCCGCTGGCCGTATCCACGCTGATGAGGCTGCTTGGGCTGTCAAACACCAGCCCGGCGGGCAGGCCGGTATGTTTGCCGCCAACATCCAGTGCGCTGACCGTGGGCACCAGCCTGGCGCCGGGCGCCAGCAGCAGCGGCGCAGGTGCGAACTCGAAGGTCTTGGCGCAGTTAGTGATGGTCCACACGCCGTTGTCGAGAGACTGACACACACCGACGCGCTTGCTGTACGTCATGGCAGCGATGGTCCAGGCCACCTTGGCTGCCAGCGAGACCTTGTCGGCGCTGGTGAACGCGGCGTCCAACGACTTCCCGGCTTCGGCCAGAAGTTTGATGTGCGCGGCCTGGAACACCGCGCCGCCTTCGCTCATGAGGCCGGCCGCCGAACCGAAACAACTTGCCGCCGTCTTGGTCGCGCTCAGGGCTTGCTTCACTCTCTCCAGCAGAGTCTCGCCGACCAACCACTTGAAGACATCGGGCCACGATGCGCTGCGAAACAGTGCAGTCAACTCATCACCCTTGAGCAGGGCGTTGACCACGTTTTCCACGCAACTGGGCGCGGCACCAGCGCCAGCATACAAACCCACCGCATCGGTCAAGATGGCTGTCCAGTTGACCAGTCGCGTGGTGTTGTTCTGTTCGATCAGCAAGTCAATGCCGCGGCCACCATGGCTGGGTAGAACGACCGGGTCGACGTCCAGCCACCCCGTGGCGTTGGTCAGCGCGCGCAGGGTGCTGGCCGCTGGCAATTTCGCCATCTTGGGCGTCAGTGCCTGATCTGTTGCACTGTAGGTTTGCGCGGCCCACTCGATGGGCATCGTGTTGACCACGCGGATGCCGATGTTGCTGCTGTCGCGCAAATAGACCGAGCCCAATGGCCCAAAGCCGGTGACCAACGTGAACGGCAGGTCGCCGCTCACCCGCGTTGAGGCAATCGCTTGTGGCCGCTCGCGCGTGCTGGCCAATACCCTCTTGGCCACGATCTCGGTGGTCTGAGCCAGCACCGTGCCCAGGGCTTGCAGGACGGGGGGAGCTGTTGAACTCGCCTGGCCGGCGGCCAGCGTCTGGGTCACCCGCTCGGCCATCGTGGCGTAGCCGGCGGTGGCGCGGATGGCTGCATCCAGCCCCGTGGAGTCCATGCCGGAGGGCACGCGCCCATAGGTAAACCGGGCCAGTGCCAGTGCAGTGGAATCAGCCGTCAGTGTGACCGCCGACGAACTGGCTAATGCAGCGAGGACGATCTGCCCTGAAGCATTGGTGGCCACCACGGGCACGCGCGCGTCGCCCGTGCCAGCCGTGACGCTCAGCGCGGTGCCCCAGCGCGCGCTGCCGGCCGGTGTGGCCAGCACCGTGACGCTTGCGGTGCCGGCTGTGGGCACGCCGGCAGCAGCCACGATATTGGGCGGTGAAGTGATGACGGGCGTGGGCTCAGGAGCATTGACGCCGTTGCCGTTGCCGTTGCTATTGACGCTGCTGCTGCTTCCACCACCGCCACCGCAACCCCACAAAAAGAACGGGAGCACCGCGCAAAGTGCGAGTGCCGACCAGTTCTTGCGCCGCGCGCATCGCTGCTGAACCATAGAGCCCTGAACCAAGGCGCAGGTCTCGACAGGCAATGCCATAAGACCTCTCCTGATCTGCGTGATGATGATGAGAGCAAATGTAGGAGTGCGCGCGCGAACTGTGCGGCGGACTACCCTGGTACACCGCTGGAGTGCGGGGGTCTTGGTTTTGGCAAGGGGTGCATGCCGCGGCATGCACCGGCAGGCGCCTCAGCCTTCGATCAGCGCCTCATCCCACGCATACACCGTTTGCTGCTGTTCGCCCAACTTCTCGATCCACAAGCGCATGGTGTCGCCGGGTTTCAGGAACAGCGGCGTGGGCTTGCGGCCCAGGCCCACGCCGGGGGGCGTGCCGGTGGTGATCAGGTCGCCGGGGTTGAGCGTCATGTACTGGCTCACGTGGGCCACGATCTGCGCCACGTTGAAGATCATGGTCTTGGTGTTGCCGGTCTGGGTGCGCTGGCCGTTCAGGTCGAGCCACATGTTCAGGTTTTGCACGTCGCCCACTTCGTCAGCCGTCACCAGCCAGGGGCCGATGGGGCCGAAGGTGTCGCAGCCCTTGCCCTTGTCCCACTGGCCGCCGCCCGAGAACTGGAATTCGCGTTCGGATACATCGTTCACCACGCAGTAGCCGGCCACATGTTTCAGCGCATCGGCCTCAGACACATAGCGCGCCTGGCTGCCGATCACCACACCGAGTTCGAGTTCCCAGTCGCCCTTTTGCGAGCCCTTGGGCAACACCACGGCATGGTTGGCGCCCACGGCGCAATCCACCGCCTTGGTGAAGACGATGGGTTCCTTGGGAATGGGCATGCCCGATTCGGCGGCATGGTCGGCGTAGTTCAGGCCGATGGCGATGAACTTGCCCATGCCCACCCAAGGCACAGCCAGCGCGCCTTGGGGTACGACGGGCAGGGCGCTCAGGTCGAGTGCGGCCAGGGCGGCCAGGCCTTGCGGCGAGAGGTGGCGCGGGGTGATGTCGCCGATCAAGGCGCTGAGGTCGCGCACCTTGCCTTGAGCGTCGAGGATGGCGGGCTTTTCCTGGCCCTTGGGGCCGTGGCGGAGCAGTTTCATGAAAGTCCTTTGTAACGTTAGTGGGCGGAATTTAAAGCGACCAGCCACCATCAATGATGCTGGCTGTGCCGGTGGTGAATCTTGATTCGTCGCTGGCCAGGTGCACGGCGAGCATCGCCACTTCGGCCGCCGTGCCCAGCCGGCCCATGGGCTGGCGCTCGATGAACATGGCTTCAACCTGGGCCACAGTCTTGCCGCTGCTCTGGGCCAAGGCCGCAATGCGCTCACGCAGCGAGGGTGACTCTATGGTGCCTGGGCAAATGGCGTTGCAACGCACACCCTGCTTGATGAAGTCGAGCGCCACCGATTTGGTCAGCCCGATGACCGCGGCCTTGGTGGCGCCATACACGAACCGGTTGGCCGCGGCCTTCACGCTGCTGGCGCCCGAGGCCACATTGACGATGCTGCCGTTGCCGCGCGCCACCATGCCGGGCACGAACGCCTTGATGGTGCGGTACATGGAACGCACATTCAGGTTGAAGGCGAACTCCCATTCCTCTTCGCTGCAATCGAGCACCGTGCCGTGGTGCACGAAGCCGGCGCCGTTGAACAGCACATCCACATTCGCGTGGCGTGCGGCGGCGGCGGCAATGGTGGCGGGGTCGAGCACATCGAGCCGTTCCGTTGTGCAGCCTTGCAAGCCTTCGAGCAAACTCAAATTGATGTCGGTGGCAATCACGCGGGCGCCTTCACGCGCGAAGGCTTCGGCCACGGCGCGGCCAATGCCTTGGCCGGCGGCGGTGACGAGGGCGGTTTTGCCTGCAAGGCGCTGGCTCATGGTGGTTAACCTTTCAGGTGATGTGGTGGCGCGCGCTGGCGCGGCGTTCAATCTCTTCCCAGCGCCATTCAATGCCCAGCCCGGGCGAGTTGGGCACCAGGGCGTGGCCGTCTGCAATGGCCAGCCGGCTGGTGGCAATGGTGTCGAGCTGAGGAATGTATTCGACCCATTGCGCCGCCGGCACGGCGCCGCACAGCGAGACGTGCAGTTCCATCAGGAAGTGCGGCGCCACCATCAGGTTGCAGGCCTCGGCCAGGTGCGCCACCTTCAGCCAGGGCGTGATGCCGCCCACACGCGCCACGTCCACCTGGATGATGCTGGCGGCGCCGGCGCGGATCATGTCGGCAAACTGGCCCGGCGAATAGAGCGACTCGCCCACCGCAATCGGCACCGCGCTGGCCGCGGCCAGCGCCACGTGGCCGGCCAGGTCGTCTGCCGGCAAGGGTTCCTCGAACCAGCCGATGCCCAACGCCGCATAGCGCGGCGCGCGGCGCAGGGCTTCGCTCAAGGTGAAGCATTGGTTGGCGTCGACCATCAGTTCGAAACCGTCGCCCACGGCGTCGCGCACCGCGCGCAGGCGCGCCACATCTTCACTCACATGCGGCTTGCCCACCTTGAGCTTGGCGCCCTTGAATCCCGCCGCTTTCGCGGCCAGCGTTTCGCTAACCAGCGTTTCCACAGGCAAGTGCAACCAGCCGCCTTCGGTGGTGTACACGGGAATGCGGCTCTTGGCGCCACCGGCCGCCAGCCACAGGGGCTGGCCATCACGCCGGCAGCGCCAATCCCACAGCGCGGTATCGATGGCGGCCAGCGCCAGGCTGGTGATGGCGCCCACGGTGGTGGCATGCGTGGCGAACATCAGGTCGCGCCAGATCGATTCAATGCGTGCCGGGTCGCGGCCGATCAGCCGCGGTGCCAGGTGGTCGCGCAACAGCGCAGTGACCGACGAGCCGCCGGTGCCGATGGTGTAGCTGTAGCCGGTGCCCGTTAACCCATCGCTGCAGTGGATGCGAACGAAGGGTGTTTCCTGCGTCACGAAGCTCTGGATGGCATCGCTGCGCGGCACGGGTGGCGGCAGGTCAACTTGCAGCACCTCCACCGACACGATGCGTGTCATGCCAACTCAATCATCAGAAGCCCATCGTCTTCGGCAGCCACAGCGAAATGGCGGGGACGTAGGTCAGCACCACCAGGCTCACCAGCAGCGGCACCAGCCAGGGCAGGATGGCCATGGTGGTGCGCTCAACGCTCAGCTTGGCCACGCGCGCCAGCACAAACAGCACCATGCCCATGGGCGGGTGCAGCAGGCCAATCATCAGGTTGAGCACCATCACCAGGCCGAAGTGCACCGGGTCCACGCCCAGCTTGTAGCAGATCGGCAGCAGGATCGGCACCAGGATCGTGATGGCCGCCGTGGGCTCCAGGAAGCAGCCCACGAACAACATCAACAGGTTGGCCATCAGCAGGAACAACCACGGATCCTTGGTGACGGCCAACACCCATTCGGCGATCTGCGCGGTGACGCCGGTGGCGGTGAGCATCCAGCCGAAGATCGACGCCGCGGCGACGATGAACATCACCGTGGCCGTGGTTTCCACGGTATCGAGGCTGACCTTGATGAACTGCTTCACAGTCATGGTCCGGTACCACACCAGGCCCAGGAACAAGGCCCAGGCACTGGCCGCAATGGCGCCTTCGGTGGGCGTGAACAGGCCGGTGGTCATGCCGCCGATCAGCAGCACCGGGGTCATGATCGGCAACACGGCCTGGAAGCGGAAGATGCGGTCGAGCACGAAGATCGAGACGATGGCGCCGAACACCACCGCCTGCGCATTCAGCCCGAGCTTGTTGACCAGCGCCCAGGTCATCAGCGGCCAGGCGATCACCAGGCCCAATTCGATCATCGCGCGGCCGAAGCGGCTGCCGGAAAACTTGACGTCGCCGCCCCAGCCGTTCTTGTGCGCGAAGTAGGCCACGGTGACCATCATCAACAGCGCCATCAACACGCCGGGCAGGATGCCTGCCAAAAACAGCGCCCCAACTGAAACGTTAGCCATCATGGCGTAGATCACGAACGGCAGGCTGGGCGGGATGATCGGCCCCAGCGTGGCGCTGGCGGCGGTCACGCCCACGGCAAATTCAAGGTCGTAGCCGTGGTCCTTCATGGCCTTGATTTCCACCGTGCCCAGGCCGGCGGCGTCAGCAATCGCGGTGCCGCTCATGCCGGCGAAGATCACCGAGCCGACGACGTTGACATGGCCCAGGCCGCCCTTCATCCAACCCACCAGGGCGAGCGCGAAGTTGTAGATGCGATTCGTGACGCCGGCGTTGTTCATCAGGTTGCCGGCCAGGATGAAGAAGGGCACCGCCAGCAGCGGGAAGCTGTCGATGCCGCCGATCATGCGGTGGATGACGGCAAACGGCGGCAGGCTGCCGCTGATCAGGATGTAGATCAGCGAGGAGCCGGCCATGGCAATGGCCACCGGCAGGCCGCTGGTCATCAGGAAGAGGAAGATGATCTTCAACATGTCAGTACCCGCCGGGCCGTCCAAAGGGACTGACCGCTCCCTCGGGGGGCAGCGAACGAAGTGAGCGTGGGGGCTTCATGTCAGCGGTCATCCATGTGTGTTTCGGGCCGCTCCAGGACGCTGTAGCCGCGCTGCCAATGCACCTTCATGACCCACAGCGAGCGCACGGTCATCGCCACAAAGCCGAACAGCACGACGCTGTAGACAATGTTCATCGGCAGATCGACGATGGTCATTTGCAGTGGCCCCATCTTCTGCATCATCTGCACCGTGAAGACGCTCATCGAGCCGAGGAAGGCGATGCGCAGCACATCGACCATCAACGCCAGCACGCGGCAAAGTCGCGCCGGCAGGTAGCGGTAGAGCAGATCGACCTGGATGTGGTTGTTCTTGGCCACCCCGATCGACGCGCCGACGAAGACCACGCCGATCAGCAGGTAGCGCGCGATCTCCTCGGTCCAGGCGGCGGAGTCGTTGAGTGCGTAGCGGGTGAAGAACTGCGTGAACACGACGCCGGCCAGGGCCCAGAACAACAGCAGGGCCGCCCACGCCTCGAACGGCGTGGACGACAGGTCCACGGCCTCGTCGGTGGCGTGGAACTCGCCGTCATCGCCCATCACCTTCGGGCCGGCATCGATGTCCATGCTTCTCCGTTCGTCTTGAGAAATCAAATGCCCCGCGAGCCCTTCGATACCTCAGGGCGAACGGGGGAAGCGACGGCGACTACTTGATCGCCACGATCCGGTCGTAGTCCTTGCGGTCGAAACCGAGCGACTCCACGGTGACCGTCTTCAGCACCGCGTCGACGAAGCTCTGGCGATTGACCGTGTGCACGCCCAGGCCCTTCTTCTTGAATTCGTCGACCAACTCGGCCTCGCGCTTCTTGATCTGCGCTGTGGCGCGGGCGGCGGCCTCGAGAGCCACGTCAGCGAAGATCTTCTTCTCGGCGTCGGTGAGCTTGCTCCAGACGTGCGGTGCCACCTGCGTCGTCAGCCCATCGACGATGTGGCCGGTGAGCATGATGTGCTTCTGCACTTCAAAGAACTTCTTGGCCTCGATCGTCGTCAGCGGGTTCTCCTGCGCGTCGACGGTGCCGTTCTGCAGCGCGAGATAGACCTCGGCGAAGGCGATCGGCGTCGGGTTGGCGCCGCAGGCGCGCGGCGTGGCGGTGTAGGCCGGCACGTCGGGCACGCGGATCTTCAGGCCCTTCATCCCGGCGCAGTCGCTGAACGCATTCTTGCTGGTGGTGTGGCGCGCGCCGTAGTAGGTGTAGGCCAGGATCTGGATGCCGGTCTTCTCGCGGAAACCGTCGACCATTTCCTTGAACACCGCGCTCTTGCT
>JAYUPO010000188.1:0-1754 GCA_043760085.1 Burkholderiales bacterium | reverse complement strand
GCCGCGGCGGGCGGGGTGGGTGTGTCGTCAGCCAATATGGTCTCCTCGTCTTGTTGGATTCATTGCAGCAAAGCGGCGTAGCGCGCCAGGTCGACATTGCCGCCGCTGACGATCACGCCCACGCGCTGGCCGGCCAGCGGCAGCACCCGTTCCAGCACCGCCGCAGCGGCCAGGCAGCCGGTGGGCTCCACCACGATCTTCATGCGCTCGGCAAAGAAGCGCATGGCCTGCACCAGTTGCGCGTCGCTCACCGTGACCACGTCCTGCACCAGCGCTTGAATCACCGGAAACGTTAACTGGCCGCTGTGCTGGGTTTGCGCGCCGTCGGCAATGGTGCGCGGGGTGTCGATGTGGATGATGCGCCCGGCCTTCAGGCTTTGCCGTGTGTCGTCGCCCGCTTCGGGCTCGACGCCGAAGACCTTGATGCCCGGGCTGGCCGCGTGCGCCGCCACGGCGCAGCCGCTGATCAGCCCGCCGCCGCCCACGCACACCACCAGGGCGTCGAGCGCGCCCGTCTCTTCAATCAGTTCCAGTGCCGCCGTGCCCTGCCCGGCCATCACCGCGGCGTGGTCGTAGGGTGGCACCAGGGTCATGCCGCGCTCTTGCGCCAGGCGCACGGCCAGGGCCTCGCGGTCTTCGGTGTAACGATTGAAAAGCATCACCTCGCTGCCCGGCCGGCCCTGTTGGTACGCGCGCGTGGCGGCCAGCTTGGCCGGTGGCGCGTCTTCGGGCATCAGGATCACGCTGGGCATGCCCAGCAACTGCGCGGCCAGCGCCACTGCCTGGGCATGGTTGCCGGAAGAAAACGCCAGCGCACCGCCTGCGCGCTGCGCCGCGTTGAACTGGGCCAGCGCGTTGTACGCGCCGCGGAACTTGAAGGCGCCCATGCGCTGGAAGTTTTCGCACTTGAAGAAAAGTTGCGCACCGCTAAGGGCGTCTGCCGAGCTGGAGCGCAACACCGGGGTGCGGTGCGCCACGCCATGCAGGCGCCGCGCTGCGGCAGCCACGTCTTCAGGGTTGATGGCCAGGGTCATGGGCACAGGATAGCCCAGCCCCTGCGCGCCCAGACTGGCCGGCAAAGCCGGCGCTGTTTGCGCGACCGGCGCGTCACGGCCTGCCTATCCTGCCCCGATGCACAAGACTTTGGCACGCCCGCCCATGCTCACCGCCATGCCGGCCCTGCACTTCCACCCCGAACCCTGCGCCGCGCCCGTTGCCGACTTGCTGGGTGCTGGTCACAACGACCGCCTGGCGCTGCTGGACTTTCAGCAGTTGATGGTCGACCAAGGCCTGGCGGTGGACTTGAGGCGCCTGCAGCACGACCCCTGCTATGCCCAGCGCTGCCTGGGCCAGGCGATTGAAGCGCCGCACGCCGGGTTGCGCGGCCTGGCGCGCCGGCTTTCAGCCTCGTTCATCCTCGACGCCTGAAGCCCACGCCCCCCGGCCAGCGAGCCGGGCTGCGCGTCAAGGCCCCTGAAAACCGCCGGCTCGACAGGTCAGCACCAGTGTGTCGCGCCAGCCCGGCGCGGCCGCATCCTGCGGCTGGATCGGCGTCGTCTCGTGGATCACCTTGGCGTCATCGAGCAGCAGGCAGCTCAGCGGCTCGGTCAAGGTGAAGCGCTGGCCCTGCGGGCCGGCGGCATCGAACACCCGTGTCTCACCGCCCTTCACGCCCAGGCGCGCCAGCAGGATGACGGCGACCAGATCCACGCCGTCGCGGTGCGCGCCTTCGGGCGTCGGGCGACCGATGCCGT
>JAYUPO010000187.1:0-1756 GCA_043760085.1 Burkholderiales bacterium | reverse complement strand
TGGTGTTCGATGATGTTCGCCCTGGTGCGCACCGACCCCGGCGCGCCCAAGCCGCAGCAAGGCATGTCGTTCCTGTTGATCGACATGAAAAGCCCCGGCGTGCGCGTGCGGCCGATTCGCATGCTTGAAGGCGGCAGCGATTTGAACGAGGTGTTCCTGGACGACGTGCGCGTGCCGCGCGCCAACCTGGTGGGCGAGTTGCACCGCGGTTGGGACTGCGCCAAATACCTGCTCGGCCATGAACGCACCGGCATCGCAGGCATTGCCTCGTGCAAGCAGCAGCTCGCCCGCGCGCGCAAGCTGGCCGCGGCGCAAGGCCTGGGCGCCGATGCCCTGGTGCAAGCGCGCCTGGCTCAGCACGAGGTGGAGTTGATCGCCCTGGAAGGCACCGCCTTGCGGCTGCTGTGCGAAGGCTGGCAAGGCCTGGGCGCGCCGGTACAGGCTTCCATGCTGAAGGTGCGCGGCACCGAGTTGCGCCAGGCGATTCACGAGACGCTGTTTGACATCGCCGGCCCGCTGGCCCTGCCCTTCGATGAGCACGCTTTGCTGGGCGACGACCTGGACCGGCACGCCGCTGCGGCCGACACCGACACCGACACCGACACCGTTGCCGTGGCCGCCAACCTGCTCGATTCGCGCAAGCTCTCGCTCTACGGTGGCAGCAACGAAGTGCAGCGCAACCTGATCGGCGCCAGCCTCTTGGCCGATTAACGCAAGACATGGACTTCAGCCTCGACCCCGAACAACTCGCGCTGCGTGAAGCGGTGCGCCGCTTTTGCGACGCCGAATACCCCGCCCCCCGCCGCGGCAACGCCGAACCCACAGCGCTGGCCCGGCAACGCCACTGCGCGCTGGCCGAGCTGGGCCTGCTGGGCTTGAACATCCCGGCCCGGCACGGCGGCGCCGGCCTGGGCGCCGTGGAAACCATGCTCGTGGCGCATGAACTGGGCCGCGTGCTGCACAGCGGCAACTGGCTGCCCAATGCGGTGCTGGTGCCCAAACTGCTGGCTGAAGTGGGCAGCACGTTGTGGTTGGCCGAGTTGAACAGCGGCACGCTGCAAATGGCCCTGGCTTGCCAGGAAGAAGCCGCGCGCCACGAGTTGGCCGATGTGCGCACGCGCGCCCAGGTGTTGCCGGATGGCGGCTGGCAGCTCAGCGGCAGCAAGACCCTGGTGCTGGGCGGCGTGCAGGCCGATGTGTTCGTCGTCGTCGCGCGCAGCGCCGGCGAAAGGTGTGATCGAAACGGCCTGAGCCTGTTCGCGGTGCCCGTCAACACGCCAGGCCTGGTGGTGCGTGCCACGCCGCTGCTCGATGCCCGCAGCGCGGCGCAACTCGAATTGCATGCAGTGAACTTGGGCGCCAGCGCGCTGCTGGGCCACGCCGGCCAGGCCTGGCCGGCCATCGAAGCCGCCACAGACGCTGCCACCGCTGCCCTGTGCGCCGAAGCCGCCGGCGCCATGCACGCGCTGTTGGAGATCACCTGCGAACACCTGCGCACGCGCCAGCAGTTTGGCCAGCCGCTGGCCCGCTTCCAGGCCTTGCAGCACCAGGTGGCCGAGATGGGCATGGCGCTGGAGGAAATGCTGTCCATGGCCTGCCTGGCGGCCATGGCGCTCGATGCCGGCGAGCCGGCTCAGATCAAACGTTATGTCAGCGCCGCCAAGACCCTGGTGGCGCAGCGCGGCCGGCGCTGCGCGCTAGCCGCCATCCAACTGCACGGCGCCATGGGCATGACCGATGAATGCCGCGCCGGGCA
>JAYUPO010000186.1:0-11434 GCA_043760085.1 Burkholderiales bacterium | reverse complement strand
ACTCCAACTCAGGCGCCGGAAGAACCCCACCTTGCCACCGCCCGATTCAAACGCACCGCCCATTGCCTCGCGCGCAAACTCCGCCGGCAGGTTCTTCCAGTTTCCACCCGGCGGCACCATGGCAAGAAAACGTTTGGCTTGAGCCGACAGTGACGCATGGGCGCCGATTTCAGGCAAGCCGTGAAGTGCATCAGACAAGGTGCGCCAGCGAAGCGACGGGTCTTGGTGCTGCGGGAAGTGACTGGCGTGAGGCAGAAAGATGTTTTCGCCATCGCGGGTGCCAACGATGACCAAGCGCTCACGAAATTGCGGTGTGCCGTAGTGCACGGCGTCCAGCACACCATGAACGGTTTTGTAGCCTGCTGCCGAGAAATCACCGAGGATGGTTTCAAGCAAAGGAGGCGAATCCGGGTCGTCAGCCAAGGTGGGCATGCTGGCCAGACCTTTGACGTTCTCCATGATGAAGAAACGCGGGCGCAGAGCCCGCACGACATGCAGGAAATCAGCATAGAGCTGGCCGCGCGCGTCGGTCGAACCCAGCCGCCTGCCCGCCGTTGAAAACGGCTGGCAGGGCGGACCGCCCACCACTGCAAAGACCTTGCCCACAGCCAACCCGCTAGCCTCAGTGAGAAACCGGCACCTCTTGTCCTGCTCAACCAACTCGCGGATATCGCCCTCAACGGCCAGGTGTCCGTTTTGCCGCATGGTTTCGACGCACCAACGATCAACATCCTGTGCCACAGCCACTTTCAGACCTGCCGCCTCCAGGCCCAGATCCAAGCCCATGGCCCCTGAAAACAGCGAAACCACAGGATACGGATGGTCGGCGTTGGCGTCCTTTTCAGCCTCGGAGGCCGAAAACAGCGGCAAGGTCGGCGCAGCAGACAGTCTCTTCGTTCGTGACATGTGCTGGGCGCGTCGGTTACTCAGCCATCACTACGGCCCGCACCGTCGCCGCCACGTTCTCCGCCGTGAGCTGAAAGTGCTTGAACAAGGCCGGTGCCGGCGCGCTTTCACCGAACGTGTCGATGCCCACCACCGCCGCGCAGCCGTACTTCCACCAGCCATCGGTGACGCCGGCTTCCACCGCAATGCGCGGCAGCCTGGGCGGCAGCACGCTGCTCTTGTAGGCCACGCTCTGGCGGTCAAACACCGTGGTTGAGGGGACACTGACCACGCGCACGGCGATGCCGTCTTTGGCCAAGGCCGCTTGCGCATGCAGGGCGAGTTGCACTTCGCTGCCGCTGGCCAGGATCACGGCCTGCGCCTTTTTCTTCAACCCCACCTCGGCCGGTTCGGCCAGCACGTAGGCGCCCTTGCTGATTTCATCCAGCCCGGCCTTAGGCAGGTAGGGCAGGTTCTGGCGGCTGAGCAGCAGGGCGCTGGGCCGGGTGGCGTTGCCTAACGCGCAAGTCCATGCGACAGCGGTTTCGGCCGTGTCGGCCGGGCGCCAGACGTCGAGGTTCGGAATAAGCCGCAGCGCCGCCGCATGCTCCACGCTCTGGTGCGTGGGGCCGTCTTCGCCCAGGCCAATGCTGTCGTGCGTGAAGACATGGATCACGCGGCGCTTCATCAGCGCGGCCATGCGGATGGCGTTGCGGCTGTAGTCGCTGAACGTGAGAAAGGTGCCGCCGTAGGGGATGAAACCGCCGTGCAGGGTGATGCCGTTCATGATCGCGGCCATGCCGAATTCGCGCACGCCGTAGTTGATGTGGCGCCCGCTGTTGGGCGCGCCGCTGGCATCAAAGCGCAGGGCCGTTGCGCTCGTGGTGTTGGTCAGGTTGGAGCCGGTCAGGTCGGCCGAGCCACCCAACATTTCGGGCAGCGCCGCGGTGAAGGCTTCGAGCGCGATCTGGCTGGCCTTGCGGCTGGCCACGGTCTCGCACTTGGTGTGCGCGGCCACCACGGCGTCCACCGCGAGCTGGGCAAAGTTGGCCGGCAAGTCGCCCTGCATGCGGCGCACGTATTCGGCCGCCAGCGCGGGGTGCGCGGCCTTGTAGGCGGCAAACTTCTGGCTCCATGCGCCTTCGGCCGCTTCGCCGCGCGCGCGCTGATCCCACTGCGCGTAGGCGCTTTCCGGCATCACAAAGGGTTCATGCGGCCAGCCCAAAGCGGCACGGGTGAGCTTGATCTCATCGGCCCCCAGTGCCTCGCCATGCGCCTTGGCCGTGCCGCCGCGGTTGGGCGAGCCCTTGCCGATGGTGGTCTTGCAGATGATCAGCGTGGGCTGCGTGCTGGATGCCTTGGCCGCGGCGATGGCCGCACTCACTGCCGGCTCATCATGGCCGTCAATCGGCCCGGCCACGGCCCAGCCGTAGGCCGTGAAGCGGCCGCGCGCATCGTCCACGTACCAGGGTGCGACCTGGCCGTCGATGCTGATGCCGTTGTCGTCGTACAGCGCCACCAGCTTGTTCAGCTTCCAGGCCCCGGCCAGGGCGCAGGCCTCGTGGCTCACGCCTTCCATCAGGCAGCCGTCGCCCATGAAGACATAGGTGTGGTGGTTCACCACCTCGTGGCCGGGGCGGTTGAAGTCGCGCTCCATCAGCTTTTCAGCCAGCGCCATGCCCACCGCATTGGCCAGGCCCTGGCCGAGCGGGCCGGTGGTGGTTTCAACGCCCGGCGTCACATCGACCTCGGGGTGGCCTGGGGTCTTGCTGTGCAGTTGGCGAAAGTTGCGCAACTCGCTCATCGCCAGGTCGTAGCCGCTGAGGTGCAGCAGCGCATACAGCAGCATCGAGCCGTGGCCGTTGCTGAGCACGAAGCGGTCGCGCTCGGGCCAGTGCGGGTTGGCGGGGTTGTGGCGCAGGTGGCCGGCCCACAGCGCCACGGCCATTTCGGCCATGCCCATGGGCGCGCCGGGGTGGCCGGAGTTGGCCTGCTGCACGGCGTCCATCGCCAGGGCACGGATGGCGTTGGCCATCAGGTTGGTGTCTTGCTTGGGTGTGGCGCTCATGCTGTTTGCAGGGTGGGGTGGCCGGGCGAGCCGGCGATTCTAGGAGGCTGCAGGTGCACTGCTCTGCCAGCATCACGCAGCGTTTTCTTGATCCGCCTCAAGCCGCGCGGCACGCAGCCTGCCAAGCTGGCGCCATTGTCAAACGCCGGCCCCATGCCATGCGCCACCTCACCTTGAACGTGATCCACGACGAGCACCGGGCCCTGTGGGCCATGCTGCATTCGATGACCCAGTTGCTGCAGCAAGCCACGCAGCAACAGCGCACGCCCGACTTCGACGTGTTGCGCGCGATGCTGCTGTACGTGGACGAATTCCCCGAGCGGCTGCACCATGCCAGGGAAAGCGAATTGCTGTTCCCGCTGCTGCGCCAGCGCGCGCCCGAACTCGGCCCGGTACTGGATCGGCTCGATCTGGAACATGCCCAGGGCGAAAAGGCGATCCGCGGCCTGGAGCACGCGCTGCTGGCGTATGAGGTGATGGGCCCGGCCCGCCGCGGCGTGTTTGAACAGGCCCTGGCCCAGTACACCGCCTTCTACCTGGCGCACATGCAGACCGAGGAAAACGAGGTGCTACCCACCGCCAGCAAGGTATTCACGCCCGAAGACTGGGCGCAGCTCGACGCTGCCTTCGGCAGCCACCGCGACCCGCTCACCGGCTTTGAGCCGAGCGACGAATACCAGGCCTTGTTCAGCAAGATCGTGCTGACGGCGCCGGCCCCCATCGGCCTGGGCGACGCGCGCTAACTACCAAAGGCGCTCAGCACAGGCCGGGTGCAAGGCGCCCGTATGATGCCCGCCGATGCAGGGCACGCACCTTCTGGCCGACTGGCGCGACTGCGCCACGAGCCCCGCCGCGCCCGCCATGACCGACCCAAACGCGCTGCGCACGGCCTGCCTGCAAGCCGTGCGTGAAGCCGGGCTGCACCCGGTGGGCGAACTGTTCCACGCCTTTGCGGCGCCGGGCGGGGTGACCGGCCTGGTGCTGCTGGCCGAATCGCACCTGGCGCTGCACACCTGGCCCGAGCTGAACGCGGTGACGCTGGACGTGTACGTGTGCAACCTGCGCCGCCCCAATGAAGATCGTGCCGAACACCTGCTGGCGCTGCTGCGGCCTTTGTTCAAGCCGGGCCGGGTGCAGCAGCAGCGCGTGCTGCGCGGCGCGCTGTTGCCGCCGTGACGCCGCCATGACGCCGCCCTGACGCGCATGGCGCCGCCCAAGGCCCTGATCTTGGCCGCCGGCCGCGGCGAGCGCATGCGCCCGCTGACCGACACCACGCCGAAGCCGCTGCTTAACGTTCGCGGTGAGCCACTCATCGCCTGGCACCTGCACGCCCTGGCCGGCGCCGGCGTGCGCGAGGTGGTGGTCAACACCGCATGGCTGGAGGAACAATTTCCTGCCCTGCTCGGTGACGGCGCGCGCTTCGGCCTGCGCATCCACTACTCAGCTGAAGGCCGCGACCACGGCGGCGCGCTGGAAACGGCCGGCGGCATTGCGAAAGCCTTGCCGCTGCTGGGCGAATGCTTCTGGGTCGTTTCAGGCGATGTCTTCCTGCCCGGCTTCCCCTTTGACGCCACTGCCGCCGCAGCCTTTGCGGCCAGCCCCTTGAACGCGCAGTTATGGCTGGTGCCCAATGCGCCGCACCACCCGCAGGGCGACTTCGGCATCACGCCGGCCGGCCTGGCCAGCCACGCTGTGAGCCCAAAGCGCACCTGGGCCAGCGTGGGCCTGTTCCGCGCCGGCATGTTTGCCGGCATCGGCCCGGGCACGCGCCTGGCGCTGCGCCCGCTGCTCGAACGCGAACTGGCCGCCGGCCGCCTGGGCGCCTGCCCCTGGGATGGCGCCTGGACGGACGTGGGCACGCTGGAACGCCTGGCGGCCTTGAACGCCTGAATACGCCCAACCCGGCCAACCTGCCGCGGCAGGTTGGCCCTGGCCGCGCCGGCCTTCAGCCGCCGCGGCGGCGGTGCGGCGCTCGCTTCACTGCGCCAGCGGCGCGGTCAACTTGTCACTGCGCCAGCGGCGCGGTCAGCTTGTCACTGCGCCAGCGGCGCGGTGATGTCATCAATACGCTGCATCACCTCGTTCGTTAACTTGTCCAACACCGCCAGCGCGCCCAGGTTGGCCTGCAACTGCGCCAGGCTCGACGCGCCGGTGATCACCGAACTGACGTGCGGGTTCCTCGCCGCCCAGGCAATGGCCAGTTGCGCCAGGCTGGCGTTCAGCTCGGCGGCGATGGGTTCCAGGCGCGCCACGGCATCGTTCTTGTCGGCGTCAGACAAGCCTTCGCGCAAGAAGGCCATGCTGTCCAGCGCGGCGCGGCTGCCAGGCGGAATGCCGTGGCGGTATTTGCCGGTGAGCAGGCCGCTGGCCAGTGGGCTCCAGGTGGTCAGCCCCAGGCCGATGTCGTCATACAGCGGCGCGTATTCCTGCTCCACGCGAGCACGGTGGAACAGGTGGTACTGCGGCTGCTCGACCACCGGCTTGTGCAGGTGGTGCTCGTCGGCCAGTTGCCAGGCCTGGTGGATGTCGGCCGCGCTCCATTCGCTGGTGCCCCAGTACAAAGCCTTGCCTTGCGTGATGAGGTCGCTCATGGCGCGCACGGTTTCTTCGATCGGCGTGTGCGGGTCGGGGCGGTGGCAGTAGATCAGGTCGATGTGCTCCAGGCCGAAGCGCTTGAGCGAGCCGTCCACCGCCTGCATCAGGTACTTGCGGTTCAGCGTGTCCTTGCGGTTGACGCACTCGCCGCCGCGATCCAGCCCCCAGAAGTACTTCGACGACACCACATAGTTCAGGCGCGGCCAGTTCAGTTTCTTCAGCGCCTGGCCCATGATCTCTTCACTGCGGCCCAGCGCGTAGGCCTCGGCGTTGTCGAAGAAGTTCACGCCGGCATCAAACGCCGCGGCCATCATCTCCACCGCGTCGCTCACCTTCACTTGGTTGTGATACGTGACCCACGAGCCCAGTGACAAGGCAGACAAGCGCAGGCCGCTGTGGCCCATTCGGCGGTAATGCATGGTGTGAACTCCTGATGCTGGACGCGCAGTATCAGGCCGCTCATCCGGGCCGCCCCATCAGGCCGCCCCACCAGGCCGCACGCCGTCAACCCGCCGCCAGCCAACCCGCCGTGTAGGCCTCTTCGAACACCGAATAGCCGGCCAGATCGGCATGCGCGAAACGGATGCGGCCGCACTGTGCACGCAAGGCGGCTAAGGCCTGGTTTGAGCGCACGCCAGGCCGCGGCACGCTCATGGCGTGGCCGTGGCGCATCAAGGCCACCTCTTGCAGCTTGGCCGGCAGATCGGGGTGGGTGGGCGCCAGATCAGCCAGCACGCGCTGCGCCCAGCTGCTGGCCGGCTCGTGCCACAGCGCGCCGCGCTGTTCGACGGGCAATGCCCAGTACGCCGTGAGCACCGTGGGGCCGGGCGCGCTGCGCAGGCTTTGATGCATGGCGTCCACATAGCCCAGGCCGCGGCTGGCGTGAATCACGTTGTCCCACGCCGGCTCGGCGCCCACACGTTGCAGCAGCGGTTCGCGCAGATGCAGGTTGGCCACCAGCCACGGCGCCCAGGCCATGCCGGCCAACGCGGCGGCCAGGGCCGGCGGTGGGTCTTGCAGCACGCGCTGCGCCACGAACAAGGGCAGCGCCAGCACCACGCGCCGGGCACGCCAGTCTTCGAGCTCGCCGCTGTGCTCATTGAACGCCAGCACCTGCACCTCGTGGCGCGCCTCGTTCACGCGCAGCACCACGCGGCCGCACAGCAGCCGCTCGCCCAGCGGCGCGGCCAGGGCCTGCGTCAACCAGGCATTGCCCTGCGGCCAGGTGAGCACGGGTTCGCGCTGCGCGTCATCGGCCTCGGCGGCGAAACCATGGCGGCTGGCGAAGTAGTGCAGGCCGGCCCAGGCCGAGACGGTCTGCGCACCGGCGCCGTAATCGTCGCGGCAGCAATAGTCGAGGTACCAGCGCAGGTGCTCGTCGCGCAAGTCATGTTCCTCTAACCACTGGGTGAAGGTGACAGCGTCCAGCGCCGCATGACCGGGGCCGAAGGGCACGCGCAGGCTCGGCACGGCAAAGCCGACTTCGCGCCGCGCCTGGGCCACCAGGCCGGCAAAGCGCCGGTACTGCGCCGCCGTGGGCGAGCCCGCGGCGGCGGGCGGCAGCAGCCCTTCATGCCAGGCCCCTTCAAAGAACAAGCGCTCTTGCGGGCTGTGGCACAGGTGCTGCTCGTCATACACCGTGCGGCCGAACTTGCTGCGCGCCAGGCCCAGCTCGAACAGCAGTTGCTGCACCTCGCGCGCCGCCGCGCCGGGCAGCGGCAGGTAGTGCGCGCCCAGCGGGCAGGCCATGCCGCCGAGTCGCGTGGCGCGGCTGTTGCCGCCGGCTTCGTCTTCCAGTTCAAGCACGCGCAGGTCATCGACCCCGGTCTGGCTGAATGCGCGCGCCGCGGCCAGGCCGGCCACGCCGGCGCCCAGCACCAGCACGTGCGCGCGCCTGGGCGGCGTTGCTGCGGTCAACGCCGTGGCGGTACTGGTGCGCAGGCGGTGCCCGCGTTCAGGCCCGGCGCCGAGCCAGCGTGCCGCAGCCACGGCGTCTAACCTGGCGTTGCAGCCGGCAATGCCCCATCCCGCCAGGCCCGCCATGCCGGCGGCGGCGCCGAGCAGGTGGCGCCGCCTCATGGCTGGGCCTTGCCCCATTCCTGCTCGAAGGTGTGCACCAGCACTTGGTTAGACAAGCGGTTCACCTCGGCCGGCACACGCGCCATGTCGGGCGCAAAGTGCAGCAACCCCGGCAAGCCTGCCAGCGTGAGGAAGCGCAAGCCTTCGGGCAGCGCTTGCGGCAGCCGCCAGGGCCGGCGCGCGGCGATGATGAAGCCCCACTCGCCGAAGCTGGGCACATGGGCGTGATAGGACGTGACGGTCAAGCCTGCGGCTTCGAGCGTGGTGGCCACGGTCCAGAAACTCTGGCGCGCGATCAAGGGCGAGGTGGTCTGCACCACCAGGTAGCCGCCCGCGGCGAGGTGCTGATCCACGCGCTGGTAGAAGCTCAGCGTGTACAGCTTGCCCAGCGCGAAGTTGGTGGGGTCGGGGAAGTCGATGACGATGACATCGAAGTGTTCGGCGTTGCCTTCCAGCCAGGTGAAAGCGTCGGCATTGACGATGCGCAGGCGCGGCGAACGCAGCGCATCAGCATTCAGGCGCCGCAGCAGCTCGTGCTGGCTGAACAGCCGCGTCATGTGCGGGTCCAACTCCACCAGCGTGATGTGTTCAACACCCGGGTACTTCAAGACTTCGCGCACCGCCATGCCGTCGCCGCCGCCCAGCACCAGCACGCGCTTGGGCGCGCCATGCGCGGCCAGGGCCGGGTGCACCAGGGCTTCGTGGTAGCGGTATTCGTCGCGCGAGTTGAATTGCAGGTTGCCGTTCAGGAACAAGCGCGTGCCCGCCGGCCCGTTGGTCACCACCACGCGCTGGTAGGGGCTGGTTTCGCGCAGCACCACGGCGTCGCCATAGAAGCGGTCCTCGGCCCAGGTGCTCAAACCATCGGCCCCGAGCATGGCCGCGGCGAGCAGGGCGGCCACCACGGCGCAGGCCACCGCATGCGCGCGCCAGCGGCGCAAGTCGGCGCGAAACAGCCACAGCGCCCACACCGCCACCGCGGTGTTGAGCAAACCGAAGAAGATGCCGGTGCGCACCAGGCCGAGCTGCGGCACGAACAGCAGCGGGAACGCCACCGCCACCAGCAAGGCGCCGAGGTAGTCGAATGTGAGCACCTGCGACACCAGTTCCTTGAGCGCATACCGTTCGCTGAAATGGCGCTTGAGGATGCGCATGACCAGCGGAATTTCCAGCCCCACCAACACGCCCACCAGCCCCACCAGCGCATACAGCAAGACCCGGAATGCGCCGCCCGCCGCGGCCGGCAGCAGGCTGTGGGCGCTGAACAGCGCAGCCGGCATGAGCCCGCCGATCAGGCCCACCAACAGCTCGATGCGCAGGAACTGCGCCACCAGTTGGCGTTCAACAAACCGGCTGGCCCACGAGCCCACACCCATGGCGAACAGGTAGGCGCCAATGATGGTGGAGAACTGCAACACCGAGTCGCCAAGCAGATAACTGGCCAGTGCACCGGCGCAGAGTTCGTACACCAGCCCGCAGGCGGCGATGACGAACACCGACGCCAGCAGCGCCACCTCGGCAACGCTGACGGGCCCGGCGCTACCTTCTTCGCTGGGCGAGATCAAGTCAGTGGATCGCGGCGGAGACGATCAAGCCAATCGCAATGCACAACGCCCCCACCACCACGGCCAGGGCCAGGTTTTGCTTGTCGACGATCTCGTCCCACAGCTTGTAGGGCGTGAACTTGTCGATGATGACGAAGCAGACCCAGAAGATCAGCACGCCGATCAGGGCATACAAGACCGAGCCGAAGATCACGCCCGGCCTGAACCATTCCATTCCCATCATGATTGCTCCTGTTGCATCAACTGAAGGTGGCGCTGCCGATTTACTTGTGCCCGCCACCGCTTGAAAAGCCGCCGAACCAGCCGCCGCCCGTGCGCACGCCGCTGCCCCGGCTCGCGCACTGCTGGTATTCGCTGCTGGCGGCGCCGAAGGTGGCTCGAACCTCATCGCAGTCGTCGCGGCTGCATTGGGCCAGCAAGATGATGAGCAGCACCAGCGCGATGAACACGACCACGCCCTTGACCAGGCCGCTGCCTGCCGCGGCGGTGAACAAGTCGCCCGCGGGCGCGGCGTCGCGTTGCAGGGCGGCGCGTTCGCCAGGGGGGATGCTGAAGGCATCGGCCACCTCGGCGGCGTTCAAGGTCTGGCCCAGCGACCAGGTGACCTCGTTCGTTGACTGCTCGCGCGACAGCCGCTTGTGCCGCGCCGGGCCGACGCCGCGGTAGTCGCCCACGCGCAGCACTTCGCCCACCTGCACGCGCCAGTAAAACTCGCCCAGCACCCAGGTGGTCTTGGCCAGGTAGCCTTCGTGGCGGGTGAAGGTGTCGCCCTGCCACAGCGCCTGGCTGCCGCGCTGCTCGGGCGCGCCGGTGAGCGGGCGCATCCAGCTCCAGCCGTCTTGCGCATCGACCAGGAAGACGAAGCCCTCGGTGGTGTTGTACAGCAGGTACTCGCGCCAGAACTCGGTGTCGTCATCAGCCCCGCCTGGAATGTTGCAACGTTCCAGATAACCCACCACCTGCCAGGCCACAGGCTCACCCGCACCCAGGGCCAGGCGGCCGCTGCGGCCCAGGCGCAGTTGCGGCTCCAGGCCGGCGGCGCCGGCGTTGTTTTGCGCCACATGGGCCAGCTCGGCGCCTGCGCCTTGGGCGATGTCAACCAGCGAGTGGCACTGGCCGCAGACGATGGCTTGCGTGGTGCTCAAGCTGGGCACCAGGGCGTTGCCGCAGCTCGGGCAATTCAGGCTGCGGCCGGACAGCGTCTTCTCGCTGGCCTGACGCAACCCCTGCAACGCCAGCGCCAACAAAGCCACGCTGACGCCCACCGCCCAGCCTGGGCCGGGGGTTTGGCCAAAGTCCAGCGTGGCCACCGCACCGTGCGCAGCGCGCAAGTCGGCCACCTTGAAGGCCTGGCCCAGGCGTGGCACCTGGGGCAGTTCGCCTTCGGCGGCGAGCAGGCTGACCTCGTTCAGCGACGCCACGTCCCAGGCCCGGCCGTCGGCCTGGCAACGCTGGCCGACGCTTAACTCCTCGATGCGTGGCAGCGGGCCCGACGGCACGGCGTCGAAGGCGAAGACGTAGGCGCCGTTGTCTTCGCTCAGCCAGCCGCTCTTGCCGTTGTCGAAACTCGCATGCCATTCGTTCCAGGTGCCGCCCGCGTACTGGTATTGCAGCCTGCCAACCAACGTGAACGCCAGGCCCTGGTGGCGGCCGCTGACGCCAAGTTGCAGCGGCGAATGGTCGTCGAACAACTCGGCGCTGACGCCGATGCGGCGCAGCGCTTCGCCGTCGCGCAGCAGGGTGCTGCGGCAAAAGCTGCATACCGCGCTGATGGACGCGGCCGAGGCGAACTCGACCGCCGCGCCGCAGTTCGGGCAGGCCGCGCGCCAGGTGCGCTGGGCGGGGGGCGCGGTGGCCACTCGTACGGGCTCGCGCGCGCTACGCGAGCTTCTTCAGCAGCTCGGCCTTCTTGGCGCTGAATTCCTCGTCACTGAGCACGCCCTTGGCTTTCAATTCGCCCAACTTCTCAAGCAAGCCCAGCACGTCATCGGGTTTGATGCCAGCCGCCGCGCCCTGCCCTTGCAGGCCCTGGCTCAACTGCTGCGCCAGCACCTGGCCCAGCGCCACACCGGCACCCAGGCCCATGGCATCACCGGCAATGCCGCTGCCGCCGCCGCCCCCTTCGGTCATCTTGGGGATGGCTTGCGCGGTTTGGTACTGCATGAACTTGCCCATGTCGTTGCCAACCATGCCCATGCCGATGCGCTGGTCAAGCACCTTTTGCAGCTCTTCGGGCAGCGAC
>JAYUPO010000185.1:0-11441 GCA_043760085.1 Burkholderiales bacterium | reverse complement strand
TTGCAGCAAGGCCACGCTCAGCACCGCCTGGCCCGACGTGGTGGGCAACAGGTTGCGCTCGTTCAGCACACCCAAACCGATGGCTGTAGAGGACATGGCCAACCCCAGAGCGGCCACCAGCGCGAGCTGCCAGCCCAGGCCGAGCGCAATGCCGGCCGCGGCGATCAACGCCGTGCTGCCCAGCAACTGCACGCTGCCCCAACCGAAGATGGGCCGGCGCAACTGCCACAGGCGCCGCGGCTCGAGTTCAAGCCCGACCAGGAACAACATCAACACGACGCCGAATTCGGCCACGTGCAGCATGGCCTGCGGGTCGGTGACGAGCTGCAAACCCCAGGGCCCGATGACGATGCCTGCGGCGAGGTAGCCGATGATGCTGCCCAGGCCCAGCGCGCGCGCCACGGGCACGGCCAGCACGGCGGCGGCCAGGTAGACCAGGCTGCCGGACAGCCACGCTGGAATGGCGTGTTCCATGGCTGATTGCCGCTCAGTCCGGCTGCGGGCGTGCCGTTGCAGGCACGTCGCAGGGCGCGAACGCGGGCAGATCTTCCAGCTCCGGCCAAGCGGGCCAGCTTTGCAGGCGCTGCGCAAACACGTCGGCGTGTGCGGTGAGCTCATCAGGCGCCAGCCGGTGCGCGCCGTGCTGCACCAGCGGCGGCACGAATCGCATGCCGCACAGGGCTGCGGTTTGCTCGTAGGGCGGCAGGAACGCGTCGAAGAAAAACCGGTTGTAGCCGCCGCTGCGATACGACTCCTCGGGCCCGCCGGTGGAGGTGACCAGCCACAGATCCTTGCCGCGCAAGCGCGTGCCACCGGGCCCATAGGCCCAGCCGAAACCCAGCACGTCGTCGAGCCACAGCTTCATCAACGGTGGCATGCCGTACCAGTGAATGGGGTGCAGCCACACCACCAATTCAACGCTTTCCAGAGCGGCCTGTTCGGCGGCCACGTCGATGTAGAAATCGGGGTAGCGGGCGTACAGGTCGCGCACCTCAACGTCGCTGACCGGCAAGGCCGATGCCCGTTGCAGCAGCGCGCGCGTGATGCGCGACTGCGCGAGTTGCGGGTGGGCGGCCAGCACCAGGGCGCGCGGCATATCAGTCGCTCAAGCCACGCCGGCGTAGCGCTCCAGGTGGTGATCGGCATCACCAAAGCGCTGCGCGATCATGGTCAGGCGGCGGAAGGTGTGGCTGATCTTCAGCTCCTCCGACATGCCCATGCCGCCATGCAGTTGCACCGCTTCCTGGCTGATGTGGCGCGCGGCGTCGGCGATCTTCACCTTGGCGGCCGACACCACGCGCTGGCGCTCGGCCACGCTGCCGCCGGCATCGACCCGCGCGGCGGCCTTGATGGCCAGCGAGCGTGCCTGTTCGCAGTGGATGAACATCTCCACCATGCGGTGCTGCAACACTTGAAAGCTCGCAATCGGCACGCCGAACTGCTTGCGCGTTTTCAGGTATTCGAGCGTGGTGTCGTTGGCGAACTGCATCGCGCCAATGGCGTCGGCGCAGAGCAGGGCGGTGGCGAAATCCAGCGCCTCTTCGATGTGCGGCAAGGCGCCGTGCAGCGGCCCGAGCAGGGCAGCCGCCGGCAGGCGCACATCGGCCAGGCGCACATCGGCGGCGCGCTGGCCATCGAGCGTGCGGCTGGGGTTGAGCGTCAGCCCCGCGGCCTGGGCCGGCACCACGAACAGGCTGGCGCCGGTGCCCGTTTGTGTACCCGTTTGTGTGCCCGTTTGTGCGGTCGTTTGTGCGCTCACCAGCAACTGCTGCGCCGCGGCGGCACCCATGACCACGCACTTGTGGCCGCTCAGCACCCAGGCGTCACCTTCTTGCCGCGCCGTGGTCTGCGCCGGTGCCGGCTCATAGCGCCGGCCTGGTTCGAGGTAGGCCAGGGCGATGCGCTGGCTGCCGTCCATCAGGCCGGGCAACAACGCCGCGCGCTGCTCGGCGCTGCCGGCGCGGCTGATGAGGCGCAACCCCAGGCCGATGTGGTCGAGCAGCGGCTCCACCACCAGCGCTTCGCCACAGGCTTCCATGGCGGGCATCAGGTCGACCGCGCCGCCGCCAAAGCCGCCATCGGCGTCAGCCACGGCCAGCGCCATCAAGCCCAGTTGGGCAAACGTGGCCCAGGCGGCATCGCTCACGCCTGCGGGCGACTGGATGATCGCCTTGCGCTGTTCGAAGCTGTATTCGTTGCCGAGGTATTTGCGCAGCGAGTCGGCGAGTTGCTGCTGTTCGGCGGTGACTTCAAAGTTCATGATGGTTGCTCCGCGCCGGGCCTACAGGCCCAGCGTCATCTTGGCGATGATGTTGCGCTGGATCTCGTTGCTGCCCGCATAGATGCTGGCCTTGCGGAAGTTGCAGTAGCGCGGCGACAGGCGCGAGGTGACGTGGTCGATCGCCCCTCCTGCCACGGCCACGAAGGGCTGCGCCATCGGGCCCACGGCTTGCATCATCAGTTCGGTGATGGCCTGCTGCACCTCGGTGCCGCGGATCTTCAACATCGACACGTCGGCGCCCGGCGGCTGGCCGGTGCGGCGCATCTTGTCGAGAAAGCGCATCGACGTGATCTCCAGCGCATCGAGCTCGATCTCGGCGCGCGACAGGCGGTCGCGAAAACGCGGGTCGTCGAGCAAAGGCTTGCCGTTCTTCAGCTCGCGCGCGGCCAGCTTCTTCAACGCGGCCATCTCGCGCCGCGAGCTGCCCACCGCGCCCGAGCCCATGCGTTCATGGCCGAGCAAATATTTGGCCACCGTCCAGCCCTTGTTTTCTTCGTGGACGATGTTTTCCAGCGGCACCTTCACGTCGTCGAAGAACACCTCGTTCACTTCGTGGCCGCCATCCATCAAGATGAGCGGGCGCACCGTGATGCCGGGCGTGGCCATGTCGATGAGCAAGAAGCTGATGCCCTCTTGCCGCTTTTCGGCCGTGGTGTCGGTGCGCACCAGGCAGAAGATCCAGTCGCCGTAATGGCCCAGCGTGGTCCAGATCTTCTGGCCGTTCACCAGATAGTGGTCGCCCTTGCGCTCGGCGCGCGTCTTCACCGCAGCCAGGTCTGAACCGGCGCCGGGCTCTGAATAGCCCTGCACCCAGAAATCGTCGCCTTCACGAATGCGCGGCAGGAAGCGCGCCTGTTGTTGCGGCGTGCCGAAGCGCAGCAGTACCGACGCGCACATCGCCGGGCCAAACGGCGGCAGCGTCGGCGCACCGGCCAGGCCGAATTCTTCGTCGTAGATGTAGCGCTGCGTCACGTTCCAGCCCGTGCCGCCCCATTCCTGCGGCCAGTGCGGCACGCTCCAGCCCTTGGCCGCCAGCGTCTTGTGCCAGTGGGTGTATTCGTCCTTGCTCAAACCGCGGTAGTTCACCACCTTGTCGCGAATGTCAGCGGGCAGGGCATCGGCCAGCCAGGCACGAACCTCGTCGCGAAAGCTCAGTTCTTCGGGGGAATAGCTCAGGTCCATGGCAGCCTTTCTTGGGTGCGGGGCGATGGGTGGCAGTGTCTTCGAAATTGACCTGCAGTCGGGTGATGCGCCGCTTGCGGCCGGGGGTTGTGCGCGGGCGCCTCGCGGCAGGGCAAAGACTGAAGCGACTGTGCAGGTACAGCGTCAATGCTCCTGCGACCAGTTCTCAACCGTGAGCCCAGCCAAGCGCGAGAAGTGGCGCGCATTGTTGGTGACGAGCACGGAGCCGGTTGCAACGGCATGCCCGGCGATCATCGCGTCCATGCTGCCGATCGGCGTTCCCGCCTTGTGCAAGTCGGCCGCGATGGACGCGAAATGCGTGGCAGCGGCCTCGTCCCATGGCAGGCACTGCACACGAAGCAGGAACTGATCGACCAACTGCGTGAGTCGGTGCGCACCGTCCTTGAGCTTCAGGCCATACAGCAGCTCGCCTCGCGTCACGGCCGAAATGCACAAATGCTTCTGGGATGCCGCCGCCACGCGCACATCGAGGGCCGGAGTTTTGCCTCGAACAAGATAGCTCACCGTGTCGGTGTCGAGCATGTACAGCGGCATCACCGGTCCTCGACCAACGCCCGCGGTTTCAATGGTTCATTCAGCGGGCGGTCGTTCATGAAGTCAGCCGGCACCACAGCCTGGTCGCGCAGCGCGAAGAACCCGCGCCAGCTGTGACTGGCTCGCCTTGCCGACAAGATCACATCGCCGGTAACGGCATCGCGTCGGATGTAGACCTCGTCGGCATCGTTGAACCTGAACTCGGCCGGCAGGCGCACCGCCTGGCTGCCACCATTCACAAACAGCTTTGCAGTCTTGTGCGCCACAGCAGCCTCCGCGGTATATACAAAGTTAGTATATATAATTGCGCCAGCGTTGCCCGCCGAGCGGCAGACAGACTTCGACTGCCCAGTTGAACAAGCGCTGCGATCTCGGCGCCTGCCGTTTCAAGCCAGGCGTCGTGACCTGGCTGCCGACGCCCCTGTTGCCGCACTCACTCTATGTTCTGCACCTGTTCGCGCATCTGCTCGATCAACACCTTCATGTCCACCGCAATCGCGGTCAAGTCCAGCGCGGCGGATTTGGAGCCCAGCGTGTTGGCTTCGCGGTGCAGTTCCTGGATCAAAAAGTCAAGCCGCTTGCCGATCTCGCCGCCTTGCGTGAGCAGGCGTTGCAGCTCGGCGATGTGGGCGCGCAGGCGTTCGAGTTCTTCGGCCACGTCGATGCGCATGGCAAAGGCCGCGGCTTCGGCCAACGCACGGTCGCGGGCGGTGTCGGCGGTGCTGGGCGCGTTCGCCGCCGCCTGGCTGCCGGCCAGGGCCAGGGCTTCGTTGAAACGCTCCAAAAAACGTTGCTGCTGACGCTGCACGACTTGCGGCAGCAGGGGGGCAGCTTGCTCGCACAGTTCGCGCAGCCGCTGCAGCTTGTCTTGCAGGATGCTGGCCAGGCGCGCACCTTCGCGCGCGCGCGCTTCGAGCAGTCCCTGAATGCACTGGCGCGCGGCGTCTTGCGCGGCTTCGTCGAGCTTTTCGGCCGGGCTGGCGCTGCGGCACCATTGCAGGGCTTCGTTGATGCTGAGATCGCGCGCCTGCGGCAGCCAGCCTTGCACCACCGATTGCACACGCGACAGGCGGTTCAATTGCTCGGGCGTGGGGGCGGGAAAGGCGTTGTCGGCATCACTGCGGCCGGCCAGGCGCAGCTCGATCTTGCCGCGCTTGAAGGCCTTGGTGAGCAGCTCACGCAACGCCGGCTCCAGGCCACGCAATTCATCTGGCAAGCGAAACGCCAGGTCAAGAAAACGGCTGTTCACCGAGCGCAATTCAACGCTTACCGCTGGCCGTGGCGCAGTGCCCGAAACTGGGGCGGAAGAAGGGCTTTCCACCGCGCTTGCCACGGCGTTGGCGTAGCCGGTCATGCTATACACTGGCATCGAACAAACGCCTCACTTGTCAACTCAGGTCAGCTCCTGAGTTTGCCTGCCCTGGTCAAAGGGCGCGGCCGCTGCGAAGCGGGGACGAAAGGGCACTCGGAGGAAGCGCGCGATTATGTCAAAGCCCAAACCTGCGCCGTTGCCAGGCGGCACTGTGGTGGGGGGCTACACGATCGTCAAGAAGCTCGCTGCCGGGGGCTTCGGCGTGGTCTACCTCGCTGAAGACGAACAACAGCGCATGGTGGCGCTGAAGGAATACCTGCCGGCTTCACTGGCCGAGCGCTCCGCCGGTGAACTCACGCCGCGCGTCAAGCCCGACAAGCAGCCGCTGTACCGTCTGGGCCTGAAGAGCTTCTTCGAAGAAGGGCGTTCGCTGGCGCAGATCTCGCACACCAGCGTGGTGTCGGTGCTGAACTTCTTTCGCGAGAACGAAACCGTCTACATGGTGATGAATTATTTGCAGGGTGATACCTTGCAAGACTTCATCATCACGGCGCGCGATTTGAAGCGCGACAAGGTCTTTCGTGAAAGCACCATCCGCAGCCTGTTTGATGAAATCCTGCGCGGCCTGCGCATCGTGCACCAGCACAAGATGCTGCACCTCGATATCAAACCGGCCAACATCTTCGTCACCAACGAGAACAAGGCCGTGCTGCTCGACTTTGGCGCCGCGCGCGAGGTGCTCAGCAAAGAGGGCAACTTCATCCGCCCGATGTACACGCCGGGCTTTGCCGCGCCCGAGATGTACCGGCGCGACGGCACCCTTGGCCCCTGGACCGACATCTACGCCATCGGGGCCTGCATCTACGCCTGCATGCAGGGCTACCCGCCGAACGATGCGCCGCAGCGGCTTGAGAAAGACCGCCTGGCGTTGAGCCTGTCGCGCCTGCGCAATGTGTACTCAGACAACCTGATTGAAGTCACCGAATGGTGCATGTCGCTCGACCCATTGAGCCGCCCACAAAGCGTGTTCGCGCTGCAAAAGGAACTGGCCCGCGAAACCGAACGGCGCTACACGAAGTTGAGTTTCAGCGAACGCCTGAAGCTGCAGCTTGAAAGCCTGAAGACGGGTGCCAAAGCGTGATCGGGCCAGCATGAGATTCGCCGTCTATCAAATCAGCCGCAAGGGCGGGCGCGACAAGAACGAAGACCGCATGGGTTACTGCTACACGCGCGATTCAGGCCTGTTCGCATTGGCCGAAGGCATGGGCGGCCACCCCGAAGGCGAAGTGGCCTCGCAACTGGGCTTGCAGACCATTGCCGCGCTGTTCCAGCGCGATGCCAAGCCGTCGCTGAAAGACCCGCTTCGTTTCCTGCACGACGCCATCATGGCCGGCCATCACCAGTTGCTGCGCTACGCCACCGAACGCGGCATGGTCGACACGCCACGCACCACCATGGTGGCCTGCCTGATGCAAGGCAACGCGGCGTACTGGGCGCATTGCGGCGATTCGCGCCTGTACCTGGTGCGCGGCGACAAGCTCATCGCGCGCACCCGCGACCATTCCTATACCGAACTGCAAGAGGCGATGGCGCAGGTGGTGAGCGTGAACGAGCGTTTCAACCGCAACGTGCTGTTCACCTGCCTGGGTTCGCCGGGCAAGCCGGTGGTCGACACCGCCGGGCCGATGCTGATGCAACCCGGCGACCGCGTGCTGCTGTGTTCCGATGGCCTGTGGGGGGCGGTGTCCGACAACGAAATCACGCGCCAACTGGCCAAGCTGCCGATCGGCGAGGCGGTGCCCGAACTGGTGGAGCAAGCGCTGCGCAACGCCGGCCCGAAGAGCGACAACGTCACCGTGCTGTGTGTGGAATGGGAGTCGGCCGAGAGTGGCGACGGCAACGACGGCATTTCCACCCAGGCGCTGGGCGAGGAGGTGTTTGCCTCCACCATCCAGGCCAGCATGGTGGGCGAAGCGCCCGGCGACGAGCTCGATGAAGCCGAGATCGAACGCTCGATCCGCGAGATCAACGACGCCATCCGGCGCTCGTCGCAGCGAAAAAACTAACCGGAGGTTTGAATGGATGATTCGACGCGCGCTGGCTTCCAGCGTGCCGACGGCCGCGCCGCGGCCGCCCTGCGCCCCATCACCTTGCAACGCGGCTACACCGTGCATGCCGAAGGTTCCGTGCTGGTGAGCTTTGGCGCCACCAAGGTGCTGTGCACGGCGTCAGTGGAAGAAAAAGTGCCGCCGCACAAACGCGGCAGCGGCGAAGGCTGGGTCACGGCCGAATACGGCATGCTGCCGCGCGCCACCCACACCCGCGGCGACCGTGAAGCCGCGCGCGGCAAGCAAAGCGGGCGCACGCAAGAGATCCAGCGCCTCATTGGCCGCAGCCTGCGCGCCGTGTTCGATTTGAAGGCGCTGGGCGAACGCAGCATCTTGCTCGATTGCGATGTTTTGCAGGCCGACGGCGGCACGCGCACCGCGGCCATCACCGGCGCCTGGGTGGCGGCGCATGACGCGGTGAGTTTCCTGCTCAAGCAGGGGCGCATTGCGGCTTCGCCCATTCGCGACGTGGTGGCCGCGGTGTCGGTGGGCATCGTGCAGAGCACGCCGCTGCTTGATCTGGAATACACCGAAGATTCGGCCTGCGACACCGACATGAATGTGGTCATGACCGGCAGCGGCGGCTTCGTCGAAGTGCAGGGCACGGCCGAAGGCGCGCCGTTCAGCCGCGCCGAGATGGATGCCTTGCTGGGCCTGGCCGCCAAGGGCATTGCCGAACTCGTGGCCGCGCAGCGCCTGGCCCTGGGCCTGAAGTGAGCGGCTGATGCGCCTGGTGCTGGCGTCGAACAACGCCACGAAGCTGGCGGAGTTGGCGGCGCTGTTTGCGCCGCTGCCGCTGCAACTGGTGGCGCAAGGCAGCCTGGGCGTGGCCGAGGCTGAAGAGCCGCATGGCACCTTCGTTGAAAACGCGCTGGCCAAGGCGCGCGCCGCGGCGGCGGCTTGCGGCGGTGCGGCCATCGCCGATGACTCCGGCCTGTGTGTCGATGCGCTGGGCGGTGCGCCCGGCGTGGCCTCGGCGCACTTTGCCGCGGTGGCGGTGCCCACCATGGAACGCGAGGCGCAACGCCGCTTGCAAGACCAGGCCAACAACAATCTGTTGCTGCAACGTCTGGCCGGCGTGCGCGCGCGCCAGGCACGATTCACCTCAACGCTGGTGGCGTTACGCTCGGCAACTGACCCCGAGCCGCTCATCACCACCGGGCGCTGGGAAGGCGAGATCCTGGAGTCGCCTCGAGGCAGCGGCGGTTTTGGCTACGACCCCCTGATGTTCATCCCCACGCTGGGCGCCAGCGTGGCAGAGTTACCGCAAACGTTAAAGAACCAGCACAGCCACCGCGCCCTGGCCGCGGCGCAGATGCTGGCCCTGATGCGTACCGCCTGGCGGCTGTGAAGATCGTTCCTGTGCTGCCGGCAACTGGTTCAGGTGTGGCGCCAGGCGTGGCCCGCGACGTGATGCACCACCTGCGCCCGGGCACCCTGAGCCTGCCCGCCTTGCCGCCGCTGGCGCTGTACATCCACCTGCCCTGGTGCCTGAAGAAGTGCCCGTACTGCGACTTCAATTCGCATGAAGCCAGGGGCGGCCAGGGCGCGGTTCCCGAGGTGCGTTACCTCGATGCCCTGCGTGCTGACCTGGAAGCCGCGTTGCCGCTGGTGTGGGGCCGCAAGGTCCACAGCGTGTTCATCGGCGGTGGCACGCCCAGCCTGTTTGCGCCCGCAGCCATCGAGCGAATGTTGTCCGATGTGCGGGCCCGTTTGCCGCTGGAAGCCGCTTGTGAAATCACGCTCGAAGCCAACCCGGGCACCTTCGAGCGTGAGCGTTTCAAGGCTTACCGCGCCGCGGGCGTGACCCGGCTTTCCATCGGCGTGCAAAGCTTTGATGACGCCGCCCTGCAAGCCATCGGCCGCGTGCACGACGCCGCCCAGGCCCGCGCCGCCGTGGCCGAGGCGGCGCAGGCCTTCGACACCTTCAACATCGACCTGATGTATGCACTGCCCGGCCAGAGCCTGGCCATGCTGAAGGCTGATCTGGCGCAGGCGCTGGCCTTCGCGCCGCCGCATCTTTCGGTCTACCACCTGACGCTGGAGCCGAACACCTATTTCGCCACCCACCCGCCGCCGGCCTTGCCCGACGACGACAGCGCGGCCGAGATGCTCGACCTGATTGTTGACACCACCGCCGCAGCCGGCCTGGCGCGCTATGAAGTTTCGGCCTTTGCGCGGCCGGGCCATGCCTGCCGCCACAACCTGAACTACTGGCAGTTTGGCGACTATCTGGGCCTGGGCGCGGGCGCGCACAGCAAGCTGAGTTTTCCGCACCGCGTGTTGCGCCAGGTGCGTTTTCGCGAGCCGCGGGCCTACATGGAAAACGCCGCCGCGGGCCGGGCAGTGTCGAACGAAGAGGAACTCTCGCGCCAGGCCTTGCCGTTCGAATTCATGCTCAATGCGCTGCGTTTGCGTGACGGGTTTGCGTTGGCGCAGTTCACCGAGCGCACCGGGCTGCCGCCTTCCAGCATCGAAGCCGGGCTGGCGCAGGCGCAGGCCAGGGGCTTGATCGAACGCGATCTGAAGACCGTGCGCCCCACCGCGCGCGGCTTCGATTTTCTGAACGACTTGCAGCAACTGTTCCTGCCGTGACCTGGCGCCACAGCACAGGGCGGCATGGTGAACCTGGCTCCTATACTGCGGCGCACCTTGGCCGGGCCGACGTTTCATGCGCAGGCCGGCCCGCCCTGCCGCCAAGCAAGCGCCGCGGATGACCGAAAAGCACGCCCCACGACACCCCCCTGCCGACCTGGCCGGCCTGCACCCCGAGCAGGCCCTGCAGTTGCTGCGCCATTGCGGCGTGGCCGAGCCCGTGGGCCAGCGCGGCAGCACCGAGTGGCTGCAATCGCTGCTCGATGCGCTGGTGGATTTGTCCAGCCGCGACGCGCTCACCGGCCTGGCCAACCGGCGCAGCTTCGAGCTTGCGCTGGCGCGCGAAATCGACCGCGTCGCGCGTTCCGGCGAGCCGGCCTTGCTGCTGGCGCTGGACATCGACCACTTCAAGGCGGTGAACGACCTGCATGGCCACGCGGCGGGCGATGAGGTCATCAAGTTCGTGGCCCAGGTGCTGCAAGACAGCGTGCGGCCGATGGACCTGGTGGCGCGCATCGGCGGCGAGGAATACGCCATCGTCATGCCCAATTGCCCGGCCACCTTCGGCCAGGCGGTGGCCGAGCGCATACGCCGCAAGATCGAAACCACGCCGGTGGCCACCAGCCCGCACCAGCACATCGCGGTCACGGCCAGCATCGGTGGCGCTTTTGCGCCGCAATGGGTGCGCTCCACCAGCGCGCTGTGGCTGGCGCGGGCCGACCTGCAGCTCTACCGCGCCAAGGCCCAGGGCCGCAACCGGGTGTTGATGGAACCGGCGGCGATGCCGCAAGTCAGCGCCGAGGAAAAGGCCTTGCTCTTTGAATCGTCGAACTTTCAGGAACTTGAATGAGCACCGCCCGGCCGTCCGAAGGTGCTCGCACCGTGGTGCGCAGCACGAAGGTTTTCTTATGAGCACTGCCCGGCCGTCCGAAGGTGCTCGCACCGTGGTGCGCAGCACGAAGGTTGTCTTATGAATCCCCCCAAGCCAGACGCTGCGCCGCCCGCCGGCCGGCGCGCGCAGATCACCGCCATCACCAGCGGAAAAGGTGGCGTGGGCAAGACCTTCATCGCGGCCAACCTGGCTGCGGCGCTGGCGCGGCTGGGCAAGAAGGTGTTGGTGCTCGATGCCGACCTGGGCCTGGCCAACCTCGATGTGGTGCTCAACCTGGCGCCGCAGCGCACCTTGCACGATGTGTTCACCGCGGCCTGCCCCTTGCAAGACGCGATCCAGCCCGCCCCGGGTGGGTTCGAGGTGTTGCTGGCCGGCTCGGGCATGGTCGAATACTCACGCATGACGCCGCTGGTGCGCGAGCAGTTGTTGGCGGTGGTGGCGCAGGTCGCGCCGCGCTATGACCACATCCTGCTCGACACCGGCGCGGGCATTTCTGACGTGGTGTTGTTCACCGTC
>JAYUPO010000184.1:0-4250 GCA_043760085.1 Burkholderiales bacterium | reverse complement strand
GCCCGGCGGCTGCGCGCCGCCCCACCATCGCGCCGCGTGCAGGCCAGCAGCCGCTCGGCCACCGCGGCCAGCAGCCGGTCGCCCGCCGCGTGGCCCAGCGTGTCGTTGACCTGGCGAAACCGGTCGAGGTTGATGTGCAGCAAGGCCAGCCCATGCGCGTCGCTCGCCGCGGCGGCCAGCGCCGCGCGCAGCGATTCCACGAAGACACGCCGGTTGGGCAGGCCGGTGAGCAGGTCGTCATTGGCCAGGCGGTCTTGGTAGACCTTGAAGACCAGTGAATTGCGCACCCGGATCTTCAGCTCGCTGGCGTCGACCGGCTTGGCCAGGAATTCGGTGGCGCCCAGGTCCAGCGCCTTGAGCTTGGTGGCGGTGTCGTTGGCCGCGGTGAGCACGATGACCGGGATGTAGCGCAGCACAGCGTCGTTGCGCAACTGCTCCAGGATTTCGAAGCCCGACAGGCCCGGCATCATCAAGTCCAGCAGCAGCAACCCGGGGCGGTGCAGGCGCATCATGTCCAGCGCCAGGCGCGGGTCGTTCACCGCAATGAAGCGGGTGTAGCCGGCTTCTTCGAGGTAGGTCTGGGTGACGTCGGTCATCATGGCCTCGTCGTCAACCATCATCACGGTCACGTCTGACAAGGCCATGCGCAGGCCGGCGCCGTCAGCTTCGACCTCATCGCCCTCTGCGGCCGGCTCGTCGGTCTGCGCCAGCGCCTCCAGCTCGGCCGCCGCACTGGCCGTCCAGCGGTCAATGTCCTGTTCGGTCTTGAAGTCGATCTGCGGCAGCGCCAGGGCGTCCAAGCTTTGTTCGGTCATGTTTCCCACGTCTTCAGTCTCCCTGCCTGTCAAGCTTCGGCCACGGCCGGCGCCGCTGCCGGCTGCGCTGCCGGCTGCGCTGCCGGCACTTCCATACGATCGGCCATTTCCTGCAATTGCTTGAGCCCGATTTGCAGAGCCAGCAGGTCGGCGGCTTTCGCATGGCGTTCAAATTCACGCGCGGGCTCGAAGAAGGCGTCGAACCCCACCGTGCCGCCAGCACCCTTGAGCCAGTGCGCCAGTTGCGCCAGCTCGGCCAGGTCTTGCTGCGCCAGGGCCTGCGCCATGGCTTGCAGCTTGGCCGGCAACTGCAAGGCGAAGCTGCGTGCCACCTTGGCCAGCCGCGGGTGCTGCGCCAGGCGCGAGCGGATGGGCTCGCGCTGCGCCGACGCGGCGGCCACTGGCTGCTCAGGCCCGGCCACCGCGCCCAAGGCCAGCACGCCGACTTGCTGGCCGCCCAACCGGCGCGCCAGCTCGGCCAACATGCCGTCGATGTCCACCGGCTTGGTGAGGAAACCCGAGAAGCCGGCTTCGTCGATCTCGCGCTCGAAGCCCTTCATGGCGTTGGCGGTGAGCGCCAGCACGGGAACGGTCACCCCCCGCTGGCGCAGCGTGCGCGTGGCGGTAAAGCCATCCATCACCGGCATTTGCAAGTCCATCAACACCAGGTCGATACCGCCCGCGGCCACGGCGTCCAGCGCCAGGGCGCCGTTTTCAGCCTGGCGCACCTGCAAGCCCGCCGCTTCGAGCACCAGGCGCACCAGTTCGCGGTTCTCGGCGCCGTCGTCCACCACCAGCACGGTGGCCGCGGGGAAGGCCCACTGGGCCACTTCCTCCTGCACCCCCTGTTCCTGTGCAGCTTGCAGTTCAACCGGGTTGAGCCACGCCACGCCGTGCAACGCCCCGGTTTCGAAACTGGCGTGGAAGGTGCTGCCACGCCCGGGCACGCTGCTGGCCGTGACGTCGCCGCCCAACGCGCGCGCGATGCGCCGGCTGATGGCCAGGCCCAGGCCGGTGCCGCCGTACTGGCGCGTGGTGCTCGATTCGGCCTGCACGAAGGGCTCGAAGATGGCGTCGAGCTTGTCGGGCGCGACGCCGATGCCGGTGTCCATGACATCAACCTGCATGCGCGGCGGGCCGCCGTCGGCGTGCTGCACGTTCATGCTCACGCGCAAGGTGACTTCGCCCTGGCTGGTGAACTTCAAGGCATTGCCCACCAGGTTGGTCAGCACCTGGCGCAGGCGCGACGGGTCGGTCAACACGCTGGCGGGCAGGCTTTCGGGGAAGTGCACGCTCAAGCCCACGCCCTTTTCAAGCGCTTTCACGTTCATCACCCGCAGCACTTCGAACACCACCTCGTGCACCGCACACGGGATGCGCTCAACGTCCAGCCGGCCGGCTTCGACCTTGGACAGGTCGAGGATGTCGTTGATCAGTTCGAGCAGATGCTGGCCGCTGCCGTGGATGCTGGCCAGGTAGCGCTGCGTGTCCTGTGCACTTTGCTGGTAGCCGCGGCGCAGCAGCTCGGTGAAGCCCAGGATGGCGTTCATCGGCGTGCGGATCTCGTGGCTCATGTTGGCCAGGAAGTCGCTCTTGGCGCGGTTGGCGGCCTCGGCTTCATCGCGCGCCAGGCGCAATTCGAGTTCCTTTTCCTCCAGCTCGGTCACGTCGTCAAAACTCACCAGCACGCCGGCCGGTTTGCCCCCGGCGCCGGGCACGGGCGAGCAGTTCACCATGAAGCTGCGGCGCTGCTCACCCTGCGCACCCAACGCCAGGTACAGCATGAAGTTATGCCGCGGCGCGCCGTCGGCCAGGCAGGCCGACCAGGGTGTGTCATCAGGGTGGATGCGGGCCTGCGCGCTGTTGGTCCAGGGCAGCAGCGTGGCGGCCTGGCCGGTGAGATCGTCAGCACTTCGGCCCACCTTTTCGGCAAAAGCCTTGTTGGCCAGCACGATCTGGCCGCGCGGATCCAGCACCAGCAGGCCATCGGCCAAGGTGTCGAACGCAGTGCGCACGCGCCCCGGAATGACCTTCGAAGGGTCGAGGTGGCGCAGCATGCGGCGCAGGTAAAAGTAGAACAGCACGAAGCAGGCCAGCGCCACCGCAGCGATCAGTTGCACCGGCGCCAGCATGAACACGCCCCACCAGGCCGCAGGGCGCAGCGGCGTGAAGCGCAGCTCGACATGGCCCCAGCGCTGCGCGCCGGCCTGGATGGGCACCACCAGTTGCGAATCGGTGGAAATACCGCCGGCCGGAGCCTGCCAGTGCGGCGCATGCGTGCCCACCTGCAGCAGCAACTCGCCGTCCTGGCGGCGCACGCCGATGCTTTGCAGCTCGGGGTTGCGCCGGGCAATGAATTTCAGCACATGGGCCAGCCGCTCGTTTCCGTCGTCGTCGATCAGCTCCGTGGCGCTGATGGCCACCGCCTCGGCCAGGGCCATGCGGCCGCCGCGCAGCGCCGCGTCGCGGTCGGGCACCAGGCCGAAGTACAGGCTGAGCAGCAGCACGCTGGCCACCAGCGAGCTCAGGCCCAGGGCCAGGTGAAAGCGGGTGGACAGGCCTTTCATGCCACGGTCTCCTGGAGCGGGGGTTCAGCGCGCTGTGCGGGTGGCGGCGAAGCCGGCCGGCGGATCAGTTGCCGCGCCTTGCTGAACAGCTTTTCCAGCGGGTCGGCCGGCGCAGGCGAAGCGGCGCCATCGTCGTCGTCGTCATCGTCGCCGCGCTTGAGTCGCGCCAGCACCGGCAGCGGGTCCATGCCCGCCCAGGCCGGCAGCGCCGACATCAGGGTGGCCACCAGCACGCCGCCGCGCGCCAGCCACAACACATAGCCCACCGACAGGCTGGCCGACACCATGGCGGTGGCGCCCACCACGTCGCGCTCAATGCGGTTTTCCTGGCCCAACTCCTCGCGCACGCGGTCCAGGGCCTGCGTGTAGCTGCGCTCGCGCAGGGCGGCCACCACGTCCTGCACGCCCGGGCGGGCGGCAGCCAAGGCCGTTGCATCGTCGCTCGGCAAGCCCGGCAGCACAGCGGCTTCGCTGAAGGCCAGCGCGCGCAGGTGGCCGCGCGGCGGCGGCGTGTCGCCGCCCGGCGCCTGGGCACGCAGGGTGCTGGCACTGCCGGCGTCCAGCGCCAAGGTGCCCGTGCCCGGTGCCTCGTCGCTGTGCACAGGTGCGGGCGCTGCCATGGCGTCGGCGTTGATGCCGGCCTCAGGCGCCGCGCTGGCCTGGCCAGCAGTGGCCGGCGCCGCGACGACCAACACGGGCTCGGGCCCGGCCTGCGCGGGCGCCGGCGGCGCCGGGTCAAGCAGCGCCACCTCCATCACCTGGGCCGCGGGGCCCGGCACGGTTTGCGCGCCATCGCTCAACGCCAGACCATAGTCGACCGCCAGGCCCGAGGTGTCGCGCACGAAACGCACCAGGCCGGCCGATGCCT
>JAYUPO010000183.1:0-11469 GCA_043760085.1 Burkholderiales bacterium | reverse complement strand
TGGCGCCGGCGGCCTCGCCGATCTGGCTGCCGGCAAAGGCCTGGGTGAAGTACCAGGTGCCGTCGTGCGCGCTCAAGGCCAGGCGCAGGTCGCTCAGGCCCAGGGGCTGGGCGGTGGTGCCGTCGCGGATAGTCAGGTCACCGCTTTCGCGCTCGATCACCAGTTCGGCATCGAAGCGTTCTTCGGCCTTGACTTCCAGGTTCGCACGCAGCCGCAAGTTACCGCTCCAGCCCAGTTCGGGCTGCGCGCGTTGCAGCAGCGGCGTGGCGTCGAAGGCTTCGAGCTGGGCCTGCGCAAACAGGCGCGGTGTGTCGCCGTTGGGCTCGTAGTACGCCTGTTGCCAAGTCAGGCTCAGGCCAGCAGGCAAGCGGGCACGGCCAGCGCCGGCTTCCAGGCGCACCAGGCTGCCCGCGGCGCTGAAGCGGGCGTTGATGGGCACGGTTTGCACGCTCAGCCAATCGGCGGCGGCATCACCGGTGGCAGTGGTGGCAGTGGTGGCACTGGCGGTCGTGGCGCCGCTTGCGCCACCACTGGCACCACTGGCGGCACTTGCGACATCACTGGCGACAACACCGGCGCCACCACTGGCACCACTTGCAGCGCCGCGCGCCGCGCTGGCCGCGCCTGCCACTCCCACTGCGCGGTTGCCCGCGCTGGCGGCCTGGATGCTTTGCACTTGCCCGCGCCACCAGCCGCCCCCTTCGGGCAGCGCCGCCCAGGCGCCGGCGCCAGCGGCTTGCACCCGCGTGGCCTGGGCTGCCTTTGCCGGGGGCGGCACGGGCATGGCCAGCAGCGCGGCCGCAGCGGGCGGTGGGCCTACAGGCAGGTGCAGCGTGGCCTGCCATTCATGGCGCGCCAGGGTGCCCGCCGCTTGCGCCTGAAATTGATCGACGCGCTGCGTGCCCTGGGCAGCGCCTTGCGCACGCACATCGAGCGTGAACGCCGGGTCGGCGCCGGTGGCGTCAAGGCTGGCCTGGCCGCTGCCCTGGGCCAGCGCCCACTGGCCGAGCTTGAGTTGCTGCACGGCAAACGTGCCCGTGCCTTTGAGCCGCGGCCAGGTGCCGCGCGCTTCAAGCTGCGCCTGCGCCGCGCCTTGGCTGGGCCACGCGGTGGGCGCCTGGGGCAGCAGCGCCAGCAGCGGGCGCAAGGCGGCCAGGTCGGGCACCGTCAATTCGGCCAGCACCCGGCCTTCGCCTTGCGGCGCGCCTTCTGCGCTGAGCTTGATGCGGCTGCCGGCGGCCAGGAGTTGCGTCTGCAGCGCCATGTTTTGCGCGTCGGGCGCAGCCAGTTCGATGCGGCCCGACACCGGCACACCGGCCAGCAGGCTGGCGCCCAGATCCACCTTCGCGCTGCCGCGCACGGCTTGCCAGGTGAACCCCGGGGCGGGCGGGGAGGCCGGGAAGGCCGGAAGTTGCAGCTCACCCTGCCAACTGCCTTGCAGCCGGTGCGGGCCGCGGCGCCAGGGTGAATCGGCGGCCAGGGTCAACCAGGGCAGAGGGTCGAAGTTTGTCAGCGTGCCGGTTGAGGCCACGGCCCAGCCGCCGCCGGCTTGCAGCCGCGCCTGCGCTTGTGCTTCAGCGCGCGCCGCGCCGGCGCTGGCGCGCAGGCGTTTGATCAGCACCAGGCTGGCGCTGAACTCGCCCTGCACGGCCAGGGCGAACGGCTGCGCCAGGCTGCGGTGGCGGCCGTCGAGCGTGGCATCAAGCTGCAAGTTAACGGGCTCGGTGCTGGCCGTGCCGTCGGGTGCGAACAGGCCGGTGACCTGCGCTTGCAGCGGGCCGCTGGCGGTGAGTGGCGGCGCACGCTCGTCCAGCGCGGCCAGGTTCACGCCGCTGAGTTGGCTTTCTAACTCGAGCGTGTGGCCCTGCCACTTGCCACTGCCCTGCCAGCGCCCGGCCGCCGCCTGCGCGTTGCCGAATTCGATGTTGAAGGTTTTGACCTCCAACTGATCGGTCTTGGCCAGCGGCGCTTGCAGATCGAGCGCCAGGCTGCGCAGCGGCGCACGGCCGGCCTGCCACGTGCCGGCAGCGTGGTTGCGCAATTCGATGTGCGCCTGCGCCGGCTGGCCCAGGCCGCTGCTGCGCAAAGTGATCTCACCCGTTAGCTTGGTGTGCGGGGCAGAGCCATGCAGGCTGGCCAGGTCGAGCTCCTTCGTTTGCGCGCTCAAGCCGGCCAGGGGCCAGGCCGCAAACGGCGCGATGCGGGCGTTGGCGTCGAGCGCCGGCGCGGCGCCGGTGCCAAGGGCTTGGCCGCGCAGGTTGGCTTGCAACTCGATCAGCGCCATGGGGCCGGCAGCGTTGAGCTGCGCCACCCAGGCCCGCCCACTGCCCGATGCCAAGCCCAGGTGTGCCTTCAAATTAAAGGGGGCGTCGGCACCAAGCTGGCCTTGCCCCGCGGCGGCCAGGCTGCCCCACACCAGGCTCAGGCGCTCGAAACGATGCAGCGCGCCGCCCTCGGCACCGAGGTGCAGCCGCATCTGCACGTTGCGCGCCGCATCGAATGCATCGACCCGCAATTCGTCGACGAGCAGCTTGCCGATGTCGATGCTCAAGGGCAGGCGCAGGCTGGCTGGCGGCGTGGGTGGGGTGGTGCTGGGCGCCAGCTTCACCCACGCGCGCTGCACATGAAGTTCCTGCAAATGCAAGGTGCGCTCGCCCAACCAACCCAGGCCGGCCATCCGCACCTCTTGCAGCTCGACCTGGTGGCGGCCAAGCTGGATGCGCAGGCGCTGCACGCGCAGGTTTTGCCGCAGCAAGCTGCCGCTGACGCCTTCGGCCTGCACGCCCGGCAATTCATTGAACAGCCATTCATTGCCGGCCGAACGGCCGAGCAACCAGGCCGCGGTGCCGGCCAGGGCCAACAACAGCGCCACGCTGACCGCGCTGAACCACCAGGCCGCGCGCTTCAGGCGCGCGCGCCCACGGCGCGGCACGGGGGCGGCATCGTCCGGCATGGGGGCACTCATAACGCGATCCCCACGCTGAAGTGCAGCCGCCAGCGCTTGAGTTCATCGGCCCAGGCCATGTCCACCCGCAGCGGGCCCACCGGGCTGCGCCAGCGCACGCCCGCGCCCACGCCGGTGGCCGCGCGCAGACTGGCAAAGTTGTTGGCAGCGCCGCCGGCGTCGACGAACACGGCGCCCCACAGCGACGGGTACTTGGGGCTCAGCGGGCGGGCGAGTTCGAGGCTGGTGGTGAACAAGGCGTCGCCGCTGCTCACGCCGCCGGCCACCACCGGGCCCAGGCTGCGCCAGGCGTAGCCGCGCACGGAGTCGTCACCCCCGGCGCGAAAGCGCTGGCTGTCGGGCACGAACACGCCGCTGCGCACGAAGACCTGGCCCAGCTCGACCCGCGCCTGGCCATACAGGCCGCCGCCCAGGGGCAGGTAGCCGGTGAGCCTGGCGTAGGCGCGGGCAAACGGGCCGTTGCCGTCGGTGTTGCTGCGCGATTGGCCCAGGCCGCCTTGCAGCGCCAGCGTGAGGCCGCGCGTGGGCAGCACGGCGTTATCAAGGTCGCGCCAGATGCCGTGGAAGTTGCCGCTGACGGCCAGCGCTTCGCTGCGGCTTGTTTCTGTGTGGCGCAGCGAACGTTCGAGTTCAGCGAAATACAGCCGCTCGATGCGCCGCGTGTCTTGCGTCAGGCCCAGGCGCAGCTTTTGCGACAGCACCACGTCGGTGTCGCCCCTCAGCCGCTCGATGGCCACGCCCAGCAGTTTGCGCTCCAGGTTGGCGCCGGGGTGGGTGCTGAGCTCGCCGTCCCAGGCCTGGCGGTTAACGCCCCATTCGAGCTTGTTGCGCGCGCTCAAGGCGTGGCCGAAGACGCGCCGGTGCACATGTTCCACCGTGGCGCGCGCGCCGGTGTTGGCCGAATAGCCCAGCGCCAGCGTGGCTTGCTGCAACAGGCGCTCGCTGACACTGATCTTGACGGGCGCGGCGGCCGCCGCCTGCGGGTCGGGCTCCAGGCTGACGCTGACCTGGTCGAACAGGCCGCTGCGCTGCAGGCGTTCTTGATAGTCGAGCAGCAAGGTCTCCGTCACCGCCGTGCCGGGGGCAAAGCCGGCCAGGCTGCGCACCATGGCGGAATCATGCTGCTTCAGGCCGGTGATGAGCAGCTCGCCGCTGCGAAACAGCGGGCCGCTGGCCACCACCAAACGCAGCCGGGCGGCTTGCGCGGGGGCGTCGACTTGCGCTGCCGTGTCTTGCCAGGTGGCCGTGGCGTAGCCCGCGGCGCGGATGCGCGCCACCGCGGCGGCCTTGGCGTCGGCCCAGGCCGGGTTGCGAAACGGCGCGCCGGGTTTGAGCGGCCATTCCCGGTTGAGCTGCGCGCGCAGGGCCAGGGCGGCGGCGTTGTCGGCTGCAAGCAGTTGTTTGAGCTCGCCATCGAATTCGAGCTTGAAGGCCACCACGCGCGTCAGCGGCCCGGGGCTCACGTTCACGCGCAGGTGCAGGGGCTGCTCGCTCAGCGTGGTGACGCTGGCCTGGGCGTCAAAGTAGCCCTCGGTTTGCAGCAGCTCACGGGCCTGTTCGGGCGTGGCGGCAATCAGGCGCGCCCATTCGACCCGGCTCACCGGCTCGGCATCACGGTTCGAGCCGGCCAGCGTGCCCAGGCGCACAAGGTCGAGGTGGCGACGCAGCAGCGCAGCCAGGGCGGGTGGGGCGTCGATGTCGACCAGCGGCGCGCTGGCGCGATCTTCGGGGTTGGCGGGACCCGGGGCCGACGCCGCCGCAGCCGCCACGCCGGCGGCGCTCGCTTCAGGCTTGGCGTTCCACGGCAGCGCCGCACATCCGGCCAGCAGCTGCACCAGCCCCAACACCAGCGCCCACACCAGCGCCCTCACCAGCGCCGGTGCGCCGGCGCGCGCTGGCTTCATTTGCTGAGCAAGCGCATCGCCCCTTCGAGCCCGGCCAGCGACAGCGGGAACATGCGCTGGTTCATCATCTGCTGGATGACGGCGATGCTTTGCCGGTACTGCCACACCCCTTGCGGCTCGGGGTTGATCCAGGCGTACTTGGGGAAGGCGTGGGTTAACCGTTGAAGCCACTCGGCGCCCGGTTCTTCGTTGTTGTATTCGACGCTGCCGCCGGGTTGCAGGATTTCATAAGGGCTCATGGTGGCGTCGCCCACGAAGATCAGCTTGTAGTCTTTGTTGTACTTGCGGATCACGTCCCAGGTTGAAAACTTCTCGCTGAAGCGGCGACGGTTGTTCTTCCACATGAAGTCGTAAACGCAGTTGTGGAAGTAATAGAACTCCAGGTGCTTGAATTCGGTCTTGGTGGCGGAAAAAAGTTCCTCCACGCGGTGAATGTGTTCGTCCATGGTGCCGCCCACGTCCATCAGCAGCAACACCTTCACCTTGTTGTGGTGCTCGGGCACCATCTTGATGTCGAGCATGCCGGCATTGGCCGCGGTGCAGTGGATGGTGTCGTCCAGATCCAGCTCCAACTCATTGCCTTCGCGCGCAAAGCGGCGCAGCCGGCGCAGCGCCACCTTGATGTTGCGCGTGCCGAGTTCCAGGTTGTCGTCGTAGTCTTTGTAGGCGCGCTGGTCCCAGACCTTCACCGCGCTCTTGTTGCGGCCCTTGTCTTGCCCGATGCGAATGCCTCGCGGGTTCACGCCATAGGCGCCGAAGGGGCTGGTGCCGCCGGTGCCGATCATCTTGCTGCCGCCCTGGTGGCGTTCCTTCTGTTCCTCGAGCCGCTTCTTCAGCGTGGCCATCAACTCGTCCCAGCCCATCTTCTCGATCTTGGCCTTGTCTTCGGCGCTGAGTTCGAGTTCCAGCACCTTGCGCAGCCATTCCAGTGGAATGTCTTGCGTGAAGTCGGTGAGCAGCTCAACGCCCTTGAAGTAGGCGGCGAAGGCGCGGTCGAACTTGTCGAAGTGGGCTTCGTCCTTGACCAGCGTGGTGCGCGCGAGGTAATAGAAATCGTCCACCGATTCGCTGATCACGCCGGCCTTCAGCGCCTCAAGCAAGGTGAGGTATTCCTTGACCGAGACCTTGAGCTTGGCCGCGCGCAGGGTGTAGAAAAAATCGATCAGCATGGGCGAAGGATAGCGCGCGGGCTTGTGCTCAGCCGGCCAGGGCTGCCGCAACACGTTCGCGCAGCACGGGCAGCAGCTCTTGCTCGAACCAGGGGTTGCGCTTGAGCCAGCGGTTGTTGCGCGGGCTGGGGTGGGGCAGGGGGATGAGCGCGGGGCCGAGTTCGCGCCAGGCGGCCACGGTTTGAGTGAGGTTGCCGTGCTGCTGTGTCAAGTGATAGCCCATGGCGTACTGGCCGATCACCAGCGTGAGTTGCACGTTTTTCAACAGCGCCAGCAAGGGTGCGCGCCAGGCCGGCGCGCATTCGGGCCGCGGCGGCAGGTCGCCCGACTTGCCGCTGCCGGGGAAGCAAAAACCCATGGGCAGCAGGGCGATCTGCTGCGGGTCGTAAAAGGTTTCGCGCGCCACACCCAGCCAGGTGCGCAAGCGCTCGCCACTGGGGTCGTTGAAGGGGATGCCGGTTTCATGCACGCGCCTGCCCGGCGCTTGCGCGGCAATGAGGATGCGCGCGCGCGGGTGCAACTGGAACACCGGCCGCGGGCCCAGCGGCAAGTGGGCGGCGCACAAGGTGCAAGCGCGAACCTCGCGCAGCAGCACTGTGCCTGAAGTCATGGGTTAGGCCGCACCGGCTTGGCGCCATAAAACGCGCGGCGCTCGTCGTTCAAGGGGTGCGACGACAACAGCGCCGGGGCGTCGCCGCCGCCCTTGCCGCCTGCCTTACCTCGTTGCCAGGCCTCAATGCGATCAAAGAATTCAACCATCGCGCTGCCGTCAAGCCGGTTGGCGTGCAGCACGCGCAGGGCCTGGGCATCGGCTTCGCGCTCAAAGTCGCGCGAATAGGCCAATTGCCCGAGCACCGCCGGGGCGGCGGCCAGCAGCGTGCTGAAGTCGCCCCAGGCCAGGCTGGTCACGGCGCCGATCAACGTGGCTTGCACCACCATGCGCAGGCCATGGCGGGCTTGCACATGGCCGGCTTCATGCGCCAGCACGCCGATCAGCATGTCGTCGCGCCCTTGGGCCAGTGCCACCAGCTCGTCGGTGAGCACGACGGTGCCGCCGGGCAGGGCCAAGGCGTTCGGGCCCATGCCCGGTGCGGCGTGGAAGTGCAGGCTGATCAACGGCACCGGCTCGTGCGGCGTGGCGGCGCGGGCCAGGGCCTGGGTGAAAGCGTCGCGCAGCGCCTGCTGCCGCGCGGCGGGCAAGGTGCTGGGTTTGAGCCATTGCGCCTGGAGCGAGCGATACACCGCTTCGCCCACCGCCGCTTCAGCGCTGGCGGGCACCAGCGCCACCGTGGCACGCGCCGCCAGGGGCACGCCCCACAGCGTGCCGGCCACGGCCAGGCCGATGAGCAGCACGCAGGCCAGCACGGTGCCGCGCCAGCTTTGCTGGGCTTGCACCACCGGGCTTTCAACGCGGCCGGCCGCCGCGGCCAAGGCGTCCCACGCCGCGGCGTCGTTGCATTGCAGGCTGCCGCCGCCATGCAGTTGCGCCACCCGCAGGCCGTGGCGCTGGCGCTCGGGCCAGGTGATCTCATTCGTTGGCACGGTGCGCGTGCCGGTTTCACCCTTGATGCACAGCAGGCCGTCTTGCAGCCGCAGCTGCACGGCCTGCGGCTGCGGGCTGCGGCCGTCGAAGTACAGGGCCGGCAGCGGGCTGGTCACAAGCCGAAGTCGATGCCGAAGATGTCGCCCGCGGCGTCGCCGGCGGCGTCGTTCACCGCGCCGCCCGGGTCAGCGCAGATGCGTTCAAACTCACTGCTCACGACCAGGCTCACCGCTTGCAAGCGCAGCCTGGCCGCGGCCACTGCCGCGAAGGGCCAGTACAGGCCCAGGGTGATGAGGATGAGCAACCAGTTGAGCAGGTTCAAGCCAAGCAGGGAGCGAAACTTCAGGCGGCTGCGAAAGGCGAGGGCCGTGCTGCGCGTGCCGTTCCAGACCAGGTCTTGCATGCGCGCCACGTAGTAGGTATGGGCCACCACCGCCACGGCCGCCAGCACGGGCAACATCACGAGTGCCAACCAGACGAACGCGCTGAAGTCCGGCCGCGCACCGCCGAGGCTGGCGCCGCCCACCATGGCGAACACGATACCCAGCACGAATAAACACGCCATGGCCACGGCCGAAGCCTGGAAAGACAGCCGGTAAAACGAACCCGCGGTGGGTGTGAAGCGGCTGTGCTGGCTGGCGAACTGAAAGTGGCCATGCTGGTAGCGCTTGATGAGCCACAGGCCATAGGGCGCCAGCACAGAGCCGATCAGCAACGCCAGGCCCAGCACGATGTTGAACCAAATGGGCCCCAGCGAGGCACCGTCATCGGCCGTGAACAGGCCGCCGGCCAGCACCGCCCCCAGCAACAGCAGGCCCGGCGCAAAAGCGTTGTAGGCGCCTTGCATGTCACCCACAAAGCGCAGCCGGATGCCGCGCCAACTGGTGTTGGCCAGCCTGAACTGCATGGCCGCGCGCTGCAGCGCCGGCCACACCGCGGCGATCAGGGCCAGCGCCAGCAGGCCCGCCCAGGGCGAGACCTGGCCCGCGGCGCCGTAAGCCGCGAACAGCGCCAGCACCAGCGCATAGCCACGCAACATGGCCCAGGGGTTGCCGTGAAAGGCCAGGGGTTGCCCACCGACCAGGGTGTTGCCATGGAAGTAGCGCAAGCGGCGCAGCTTGGCGAATGGGTAGTAGATGCCCAGCGTGACCACCATCAACAGCAGGTTCACCGCCCAGATGCGAAAGTACTCGCTGCCCGAGCCGGTGAATTCAACCGTTAGCGTTCGTGCCACCGGCGCGGCGTCACCCGTGCTGGGTGGCAAAGCGGGCGCCGGCTCAGCGCTGGGTGGCTGCATTGGACCTTCTCCCTGTTTGTTTTGATGTGGCGAGCCGCCGCGGCCCGGGCGGTTCGTGCCGCTTGAGCCAGGCCAGGAACTCACCGTACCACTGCTGGCTGTTGCGCGGCTTCACGATCCAGTGGTTCTCATCGCCAAACCACAGCAGCCGCGCAGCCACGCCGCGGGCCTTGAGCGTGTTGTAGTAGGCCAGGCCCTGCGCATCGGGCACGCGGTAGTCGAGCGCGCCGTGCACCACCAGCGTGGGCGTGTTCATCTTGGCCGCATACGTGTGCGGGCTTTGCGCCAGCACCTTGGCCAGGTCGTCCCAAGACCAGGCGCCCAGTTCCTTGGCATGCCATTCGCACGCATCGTCAGCGAACATGGCCGTCCAGTCAAAGCAGCCGGCATGGCACACGTAGGCCTGGTAGCGGCCGGTCTTCAGGTGGCCGTTCATCCACGCCACCATGTAGCCGCCGTAGCTGCCGCCGGCAGCGAACACGCGCCCGGCATCGGCCCAGGGTTCCTTCAGCAACGCGGTGGTGGCCGCTTCCACGTCTTGCAATTCAAGCTCGCCCCAGCGCTGGGTGATGCTGTCGAGGAAGGCATAGCCGAAGCCCGATGAGCCGTGGAAGTTGACGCAGGCCACCACGTAGCCCGCGGCGGCAAAAAGCGGGTTGTTCCAGCGGTAGTGCCAGCCGTCACCCGGCCCGGTGTGCGGGCCGCCGTGGATGTTTTGCAGCAGCGGGTAGGTCTTCTTCGCGTTCTTCTTCTCGTCAAAGCCGGGTGGGTAGAACAGCCACATCTGCACCTTGTCGCCCTGCGCGCCTTTGATCCAGCGTTCTTCAACCCGGCCTAACGCCAGCTTGCGCAGGACGGCGTCGTTGAAGCTCTCGATGCGGGCTGCGACGCGCCCAGGCAAATGGGCGTGGATGCGCGCCGGGTGATCGGCCGCATCGGCCAGCGTCACCAACGTGCCCGCGGCCTTGTCAAAGCCCTGCACGGTGCCGCCGCGAACCACCACTTCAGCGCGCTGGTCGGCCAGGTCGAAGCGCCACAGGTGGCTGCGGCCCTGCTGCTCGGCGCTGAACAGCAGCGCCTGGCCATCGTCTTCCCACTGCAACGGGGCATTCACCTCGTGGTCCCACTCGGCGCTCAGTACCTGAAAGCCGCGCTGAGCGCGTTGCCACAGGCACAACTGCGCCGGCATGGTGTGCTTCAGGCCCTGGTGGCTGGCGATGAAGGCGATGCGTTGGCCATCGCCGCTGTAGCGCGGCCCACAGGCATCCCATTGCGCATCACGCACCCATACATCGACCTTGCCCGTCTTCAGGTTCAACTCGCCCAGCGCAAAGCGGCCATCGCTGCGCTTGTGCTCAGCGGGGTCGAAGGCGAACGCGATGCGCCGGCCGTCGGGCGAGATGTCGTAGCTGTTCGCATCGGGGTCGGCGCGGGTCAGCTCGTAGCCGCTGCCTTCAAACACATCGCGGTAGCGGCCTGTGCCCAGGTCCATCACAAACAAATGCGGCACGCGGCCCATGGGCAGGTTGTGGTCCCAATGCCGGTATTGCGCTTCGCTGGTGGCGTAGCCGCTTTCCTTGCGCGCCTTGAAGGCCTTGTGCGCCTTGGCCTGCGCGGCGTTGCCCTTCAGCTCGGGCCAGACCCAGGAAATGAAGGCGATGCGTTTGCCATCGGGAAACCAGCGTATGCCGCTCACGCCGCTGGGCACCTGGCCCACGCGGCGGGCCTCGCCGCCATCGGGGGCGATGAGGTAGAGCTGGGTCGCGCTGTCCTTGCTGCCTTGTTGCTCGCGCTTGGCGGTGAAGGCCACGGCGTCACCGCGCGGGCTGAAGCGCGGCTGGCCGTCTTTGTCGCCGCAATGGGTGAGTTCGCGTGGTGCGCCGCCCAGCGTGGACAACAACCACAGGCTGCTGCGCGACGTGTTCTCGGCCATGGAAAAACTGCTGGCGCTGCACACGGCCTGGGCACCGTCGGGGCTGAGTGAAGGCGTGCCCAGGCGGGTGAGGCGCCACAGGTCGTCAACGGTGATGGGGCGTTTGGGCACGGCGGGCGTCTCCTCTTCCCCCCAGTGTCGCACTAGACATAGGCGTGTCTGGGGTGCAAGCTGGCCGTTGGGCCAGAGTGTTGGCCGGGCCGAAACGGTGCTTCGATGATGAATGTGGGTAAGCCAGTCGCGGTGTTCACCTTGGGGCGCTTTGCCGTGGTGAAGGGCGGGCAGCCGTTGCGTTTTGCGGCCAAGACGCCGCGCAAGCCGCTGGAACTGCTGCAAGCCCTGATCGCCCTGGGCGGGCGCGGCGTGTGTGCAGAGCAACTGGCCCTGGCGGTGTGGCCGCAGCAGGCCAGCGACGACCCGCATAACCTGATGGACAACACGGTGTACCGGCTGCGCGCCTTGTTGGGCGGGCGCGAAACGGTGATCGTGCGCGACGCCAAGCTCAGCCTGAATGACCAGCAGTGCTGGGTTGATGCCTGGGAATTCGAATGCCTGGGCAGCCGCTACGCCGGTGCACCCAGCCCGGCCACGGCGGCGGCTGCGTTGCATCTTTATCAAGGCCACTTCCTGCAGCGCGAAGACAGCCACCCCTGGCTGC
>JAYUPO010000182.1:0-4262 GCA_043760085.1 Burkholderiales bacterium | reverse complement strand
CCGACGTCACCAGGCTCAAGTCCAGCACATCGGCCTGCATGCCGGCGCGCTGCACCACGCGCTGCGCCAGTTCGGTCAGGCGCCAGGTCTTGGAGACTTCACCGGGGCAGGTGCCGTCGTTGCGCGCGCTGCCGCAAATCAGCAGCACGCGCGAGGGCGCGGCCTTGTCGCTCCAGCGTTTTTGCGCTGCCTTCAAGCGCCGGCGCGTGTCCAGCCATTGCACTGAAATTTCATACGTCGGGTCAGCAAAGCCGCGGCCGGCCGGTTTGGTGAAGGGTGCCTTGCGGCCTTCTTGCAGGGCCACCCAGGCAATCTCCTCGAGCCGCGCAATGGCGTCGTGCTCGGCGGCGAACGCGGGGTCGTGAAAGCGCAGGCTGAAGCGCTCGTGAAACTGCGCGCGGGTCAGCGCGGCAGGGGCTTGCCCGGTGCGAATCTTCGTCACGTTGGTTCCTGGTGGGTGGGCGGGCGAGTCTCAGGCCGCAGGGCGCCTGCGCGACATGGTCGTTGCCAGCGCGCGGCCGGGTCTGTTCGACAGCGCACAGAGCAGTTGGCGATGCCGGCGCATGCTGTTCACACCGGCCGCATCCGCGCTGGCTAACCCCCCAAGGCTGCTTCATGACCCAGATTCCGATCACACCGAAACCGCCTGGCAAAAAGGGTAGCCAGGGTAAACGAACAACGCGCCCGGCAACCACCGTCGCGCAAGGTGAAGCCCTGCCGTTGCCGCACGAGCGCGACGAGTCGACCAACAGCACGGCCACCGCGCCAGACCCCGTGATGCAGCAAGCCAAGCGCGACATCGATTCTGGTTTGGTCGATACCGACATGCGCGCCACTCCCGGCCTTGACGCAAAGCGGCGCGCCAAGCTGGTGCCGGGCAGCGGCGGCACGCCGCCGGCTGCACGCGGCTGACACCAAGTGGCGGCCGGTGTGTACCGGGGTCCGGGCCTCTGGCGATCAGGCGCTGGTCAGGTGCCGTGGGGCTCGATCCATTCGATCGCCCGGCTTGCCAGGTGGTGCTTGAAGTCGGCCAGTGGAATGGCCGTCGAGCCATGCGTGTCGCCGTCGCTCCAACTGATGGTGGCGTCGAGCGCCGTCACTTCCACTTCGCAAGGGCCTGGGCGGATCCTGATATTCGCTCCGTCGCCTTCGCGGTACTCCACCTTGCCCGTGATGCGTGCGCGTTGAGCCATGCTTGCTCCGGTGAAAGACAAGCAGTCTGCGCCCGCGGCTGGGCCGGCGCGGCAGGGCGGCGCCGCGTTCGCGCGTAGTCGCCTTCCTACCCGCTGCGCAATGTGCGCTGCGATACAGACGGCACTTTGGCGCCACCCTAAAAAGGCGCTGCAGGTGAGCCGCCGTGCTGCGCTGGACACCTGCTTCGTGGCGGCCGCTGTGGCGCGCCGTTGCCGCATTCACCCGTGCAAAAAGGAACACAGCATGACCAAGACCAACGTCACGGCGCCAAGCGTGCCGGCCACCCTGGCGCAACAACAGGCAGCGTTCACGGCCGAAGGCTCGCCACCCCCGGGCAAGGTGTTGACCGCCGGCGCGATGGCGCCGCCGCGCGATCAGCCCCGCCTGGCCGCCGCGAGGCACAGACCGATACGCGGAACGATCACCTTGAAGCGGGCCAGCGCCAGCAAATAGCCAACGGACGGGATCTCAACGATGAAGACACAGCCAACAACGAAACCAGCCGCCAAGCGGGCCGCCACCGGCCCACGCAAGCCGGCCCGCAGCGCCGTGCCAGGCGCCGAGCCGGCTGCGGCCGCAGGCGCGCCCGAGCAGGCGCTGACCACCAACCAGGGTGTGGCCATTGGCGACAACCAGCATTCGCTCAAGGCCGGCCTGCGCGGCCCCACGCTGCTGGAAGACTTCATCCTGCGCGAGAAGATCACGCACTTCGACCACGAGCGCATCCCTGAGCGCATCGTGCATGCGCGCGGCTCGGCGGCACATGGTTTCTTCGAGGCCTACAAACCATTGACGGAACTCACCCGCGCCGCCCCCTTCCAGGCCGCGGGCAAACTCACGCCGGTGTTTGTGCGCTTTTCCACCGTGGCCGGCGAGCGCGGCTCGGCCGACACGGCGCGCGACGTGCGCGGCTTTGCCGTGAAGTTCTACACCGATGAAGGCAACTGGGACCTGGTGGGCAACAACATCCCGGTGTTCTTCATCCAAGACGCGATGAAGTTCCCCGACCTGATCCACGCCGTGAAGCCCGAGCCGCACAACGGCATGCCGCAGGCGGCGTCGGCGCACGACACGTTCTGGGACTTCGCCTCGCTGATGCCCGAGATGCTGCACACGCTGCTGTGGGTGATGTCCGACCGCGGCATCCCGCGCAGCCTGCGCATGATGCAAGGCTTTGGCGTGCACACCTACCGGCTGGTGAATGCCCGGGGCACATCGCACCTCGTCAAGTTCCACTGGAAACCGAAGTTAGGGACGCATTCGCTGGTCTGGGACGAAGCGGTGAAGATCGCCGGCGCCGACCCCGACTTCCACCGCCGCGACCTGTGGCAAGCCATCGAGGCCGGTGAGTACCCCGAATGGGAGTTGGGCCTGCAAGTCTTCACCGAGGCGCAGGCCGAAGGCTTCAGCTTTGACGTGCTCGACGCCACCAAGCTCGTCCCCGAAGAGCTGGTGCCGGTGATGCCGGTGGGCCGCATGGTGCTTGACCGCAACCCCGACAACTTCTTCGCTGAAACCGAGCAGGTGGCCTTTTGCACTGCGCACGTGGTGCCGGGCATCGACTTCAGCAACGACCCGCTGCTGGCCGGGCGCATCCATTCGTACCTCGACACGCAGATCACGCGGCTGGGTGGTGCCAACTTTCACGAGTTGCCCATCAACGCGCCCAAGGTGGCGGTGCGCAACAACCAGCGCGATGGCCTGCACCGCCAGGCGGTGCCGCGCGGGCGCGTGGCCTACGAGCCCAATTCGCTGGGCGGTGGCTGCCCGTTCCAGGCCGGCAGCGCCGGCTTCGTGTCGTTCCCGCAGTCGCTGAATGGCGACAAGCTGCGCGGCAAGCCGGAGAAGTTTGCCGACCACTACACCCAGGCCACGCTGTTCTACAACAGCCAGACGGCGGTGGAGCAAGCGCACATCGTGGGCGGTTTTCGCTTCGAGCTGAGCAAGCTCACGGTGGCGGCGATCCGCGAGCGCATGGTGGCCTCGCTGGTTAACGTTTCAGAACATCTTGCTGCGGCCGTGGCGCAGGGGCTGGGCATCGCCGTGCCGCCGGCCATGGCCAGGGTGTTGGCCCAACCGGCCACGCCCGAAGTCGCCAAATCGCCTGCGTTGTCGCTGACCGCGCTGCCGGGTGACGGCGGCGTGCGCACGCGCAGCGTGGCCATTTTGCTGGCCGATGGTGTTGACGGCGCGGCGGTGCTTGCCGTGCAGGCCGCGTTGCACGAGGCGGGTGCCAGCACGCATTTGATTGCCTCGCGGCTGGGGTCAGTGGCGTGCACGAATGGTGTGCCGCTGCAAGCCAGCGCCACGTTGGAGAATGCGGCCCCCGTGTTGTTCGACGGCCTCGTGCTGCCAGATGGCCCGGCCGCACTGGCCAAGTTGAGCGGCTATGTGGAGGTGATGAATTTCATCTCCAACCAGTACTGGCACGGCAAGACCATCCTGGCGCTGGGCGCGTCGCAGGCGCTGCTTGAGCGCGCCGGCGTGACGGCCACCTTGCCTGACGGCCAGGCCGACCCCGGCATCGTGCTGGGCGTGAACGCAGCGGCCGAGCCGGCGGCGGCCCGCTTCATCACCGCGCTGGGCAAGCACCGACACCCCGAACGCGAGGCGGCCATGGCGGCGCGCTGAGCGATGCACCTCGTGGGCCTCGGCACGGCGCACCCGCCGCAGCGCTACACCAAGGCCGAGTGCCTGGTGGCGTTCGAGCGCTCGGCCTGGTTCGCACGCCTGGACGAACGCGCCCACCTCATTGCACGCACGGTGCTGCAACGCGACAACGGCATCGAGACACGCCACCTCGCCGTGGCGGCGCTGGAAGACGTGTTCATGATCGACCCCAACACCCTGGCGCAGCGCTTCGCCACCCACGCACCGGCGTTGGCGGCACAGGCTGCGCAGCGCGCGCTGAGCACGGCCGACGTGGCGCCGGCGCAGATCGACGCGGTGGTGGTAAGCACCTGCACCGGCACCCTGTGCCCGGGCCTGAGTGGCCATGTGGTCGAGCGCCTGGGCCTGCGCGCCGATGTGCAGGCGTTCGACCTGGTGGGCCAGGGCTGTGCGGCCGC
>JAYUPO010000181.1:0-4267 GCA_043760085.1 Burkholderiales bacterium | reverse complement strand
AACAGCGCCATCGGCTCACCGCTGCCGGCCAGGCCGATGCGGTCCATCATGGCGCGGCGGCTGAAGGCATCGGTGAGTTCGTCGCGCTCCACGCTGCGTCGCAGGCGCTCTTGCGCCAAGGTGATGTCATGCACGTCCACCGTCACCGTGTACACGCCGGCCACCTTGCCTTGGGCATCGAAGTGCGGCGAGTAAGTGCTGCGCAGCCAACGCGGCCCTTGTGGCAGGCGCGGCACCAGGCGCAGGTACTGTGCCGTTTCGCCGGCCATGGCACGCTCGAAATACGGCCGATGGCGGGCCCAGCGACCATCGCCGTGCGCTTGGCGGATGTTCTGGCCCACCAGCTCATCGGCACGCTTGCCCATGGTTTGCGAATAGGCCCGGTTGACCAGGCGGTAGACCATGTTGCGGTCGACGTAGGTCAGCGGAAAGGGAATGTTGTCTACCAACTGGGCAAACTCGTGGCCTGCCGCGTTGCCGGCGGCCAAGTGCGCCGGTGCCGCCGCACCACCCTGGGTGGCTTCAGCAGCGTGGTTGCGCGGTTGGCGGGGCGTGGCAGTCATGGCAGGCCAGTGATGCTGACACCGCCCGCCTGAGCCGTCTACACCCTCTGAAGGGCGAGTGCCTGCGCTGCATCAAGCCAGCGCATCACGCAACGCGGCCAGCACCGCGTCGGGCACCTCTTGCACCATGTTGTGGCCCGCCGGCACCAGGTGAACACGCGCCTTCAACGCCGCGGCCAGCGCGTTGCTCAGCCGCGGTGGCGTCATCTGATCGGCCTGGCCGAGGATGAAACTGCTCGGGCAACGGACCGTGGCCGCGGCTTGCAGGCCGCCTTGGTAGCGGTGGCACAAGCTGAACTCGTGGTGGAACAGGTTGCCTGCCGCGTACCCACCTTGAACGCGCCGCATCAGCATGCGATTGGCGCCGTGCAACCACATGCCCGGGCCGGGGAACGACGGCTTGGCGGCCAGCCCGGTGTACGACCAGGCATTGACCTGGTCGATCGCGCGCAGCGGCTCGGCCAGCGCCGTTTCCAGCAAGGCGGCCGCAACCGGCATCGGGTAAGCCGTGCCCAGCAGCACTAGGCGGCTGGCGCGCTGCGGCGCGCGGCCGGCGGCTTCCAGCACCATCAACGAGCCCATGCTGTGGCCCACCAGCGCGGCGCGTTCAACGCCGGCCGCGGTGAGCACGGCCAGCAACCAGTCGGCCGCGTCTTCCACGCTGGCCAGCGCCGGCCCGGCGCTGCGCAGGTGGCCGGGTAAGTCCAACGCCAGCACGCTGTGGCCGTGGTGCGCGCACCAGCGCGCCAGCAGCGCCCAGCCGCTGTGGTCGTGCAAGGCGCCGTGCACGAACACCACGCAGGGCAGGGCCGGGTTGAAGGGCTTGCCGCCGGTGTAGGCGTAAACGCTGCGGCCGTTAACCTGGAGTTCCATCAGACACTCCGGCTCGCCGCCTTGAGGCCGCGTTTGAGGTCGTCGATCAAATCATCGGCGTCTTCCAGCCCGATCGACAGGCGGATCGTGCCGGGCCCGATGCCGGCCTGCACCAGCGCCGCGTCGTCCATGCGGAAATGCGTGGTGGAGGCCGGGTGAATGACCAGCGAGCGGCAGTCACCCACGTTGGCCAGGTGCGAGAACAGCTTCAGCGCCTCGATAAAGGCCTGGCCCTGGGCGCGGCTGCCTTTCAAGTTGAAGCTGAACACCGCGCCGCAGCCGCGCGGCAGCAGCCGCTTGGCCAAGGCATGGCTGGGGTGGCCGGGCAACTCGGGGTAGGCCACGCTGTCAACGCCAGGTTGCGCGACAAGAAACTCAACCACCTTGCGCGTGTTGTCGACATGCCGCGCCATGCGCAACGGCAGCGTTTCAATGCCCTGCAAGATCAGCCAGGCCGAGTGCGGGCTCAGGCAGGCGCCAAAGTCGCGCAGGCCTTCGCGCCGTGCGCGCAGCAAGAAGGCCCCGACCGAGCTTTCCTCGGCGAACACCATGCCGTGAAAGCCACTGTACGGGGCGGTTAACTCCGGGAAGCGCGCGCTGGCGTGCCAGTCGAAGGCGCCGCTGTCGACCAGCACGCCGCCGATCACCGTGCCGTGCCCGCCCAGGAACTTGGTGGCCGAATGGAACAGCAAGTCAGCGCCCAGTTCGAACGGCTTCATCAGCCAGGGCGTGGTGAAGGTTGAATCCACCAGCAGCGGCAGGCCGGCCTCATGCGCGATGGCGCTGACGCTGGGAATGTCCAGCACATCGAGCGCCGGGTTGCCCAGTGTTTCGCCGAACAGCAGCTTGGTGGTGGGGCGGATGGCGTCGCGCCAGGCATCCACATCGCCCGGCTTGACGAAGGTGGTGTCGATGCCGAAGCGCTTGAGCGTGTAGCTCAGCAGGTTGTGCGAGCCGCCATACAGGGCCGAGCTGGCCACGATGTGCGAGCCGGCGCCGGCCAGGGTGCAAATGGCCAGGTGCAAGGCGGCCTGGCCGCTGGCCGTGGCCAGTGCGCCCGCGCCGCCTTCGAGTGCGGCCATGCGCTCTTCGAGCACGGCATTGGTGGGGTTGCTGATGCGGCTGTAGACATGGCCCGAGGCTTCCATGTTGAACAGCGAGGCCGCGTGTTCACTGCTCTTGAAGACGAAGCTGGTGCTCAGGTGGATGGGCAGTGCTCGCGCGCCGGTGGCCGGGTCGGGCGCAGCGCCCGCATGCAAGGCCAGGGTGTCGAACCCGGGGTCTGAATAACCGGCCATGGCGTGGACTTCGATGTTTTTGTGGCGGAATTGTGGGCTATATTGGCCCATCGATTGCACCTGGGGCCTGTGATGAAAGTCAGCGACATCCTGCGCGTCAAGGGCAGTTCCCTGTACACCACCACGCCAGAAGGCGGCCTGGCCGATGCGTTGAACACCATGGCCGAAATGGACATCGGCTCGCTCGTCGTGATGAGCCACGGCGAACTGGTGGGCATGCTCACCTTCCGCGAAGTGGTGGTGGCGGTGGTGAAGAACGGCGGCATGGTCGGCGGGCTGAAGGTCGGTGCGGTGATGGACGACGCGCCGCTGACCTGCACCCCTGAAACTGAAATGGACGAAGTGCGCCGCATGATGCTGCAGCGCCATGCGCGCTACATGCCGGTGGTGGATCAGCGCACGCTGATGGGCGTGATTTCTTTCTACGACGTCGCCAAGGCCGTGGTCGATGCGCAAGACTTCGAAAACCGCATGCTCAAGGCCTACATCCGTGACTGGCCGGTTGACGAGTCTGACGCAGAGCAAAAGGCCGGTTGACTCAGTCGCACTGTCACAATCCGGGGCCCGGTTCGCATCGAACCGGGCCCTTGTTTTTTGCAGACACCAACCCATGCCCGGCAGCACTTTCGGCGAACTCTTTCGCGTCACCAACTTCGGCGAATCGCACGGCCCGGCCATCGGTTGCGTGATCGACGGTTGCCCGCCCGGCCTGGCGCTTGGCATTCAAGACATCCAGCCCGACCTTGACCGCCGCCGCCCCGGCACCAGCCGGCATGTGACCCAGCGCAACGAGGCCGACGCCGTGGAAATTCTGTCCGGCGTGTACGAAGGCCTGACCACCGGCACGCCGATCGCGCTGTTGATCCGCAACACCGACCAGCGCAGCAAAGACTACGGCAACCTGCTCGACACCTTTCGCCCCGGCCACGCCGACTACACCTACTGGCGCAAGTACGGCTTGCGCGACCCACGCGGCGGCGGCCGCGCATCGGCCCGGTTAACCGCGCCGATGGTGGCCGCCGGTGCGGTGGCCAAGAAGTGGCTGGCTGAGAAGCACGGCACCCGCTTCGTCGCCTGGCTGACGCAACTGGGTGAGTTATCTGTACCGTTTGAAGGCGAACAGCACATCGCCCACAACCCGTTCTTCGCTGCCAATGCCAGCATCATCGAGCAGCTCGAAGCGCACATGGACGCGCTGCGCAAGGCGGGCGATTCATGCGGCGCGCGGCTCACGGTCAAGGCCAGCGGCATGCCCGTGGGCCTGGGCGAGCCGCTGTACGACAAGCTCGACGCCGACATCGCCTACGCCATGATGGGCATCAACGCCGTGAAGGGCGTGGAGATCGGCGCCGGCTTTGCCAGCGTGGCGCAAAAGGGCAGCCAGCATGGTGATGAACTCACGCCACAAGGATTCGCCAGCAACCATTCGGGCGGCGTGCTCGGCGGCATATCAACCGGGCAAGACCTGCTCATCAGCATCGCCATCAAGCCCACCAGCTCGATCCGCACCGAACGCGCCAGCATCGACCGCAA
>JAYUPO010000180.1:0-4269 GCA_043760085.1 Burkholderiales bacterium | reverse complement strand
CGGTCACTTCGTAGACCATGTTGTCGCGCAGGTAGTCGAAGCCGAATTCGTTGTTCGTGCCGTAGGTGACGTCGGCCAGGTACGCGGTCTGCTTTTCCTCGCGCGACAGACCTGGAACGTTAACCCCCACGCTCAAGCCCAGGAAGTTGTACAGCCGCCCCATCCATTCGGCGTCGCGCCGGGCCAGGTAGTCGTTCACCGTGACCACATGCACGCCGTGGCCGCCCAGGGCGTTCAGGTACACCGGCAAGGTGGCCGCCAGGGTTTTGCCCTCGCCGGTGCGCATCTCGGCAATCTTGCCCTGGTGCAGGGCAATACCACCCATCAACTGCACGTCGAAGTGGCGCATCTTGAGCACGCGCTTGCCGGCCTCGCGCACCACGGCAAAGGCATCGGGCAGCAGTTGGTCCAGCGTTTCGCCCTGGCTCAGGCGTTCGCGCAGCTTGCCCGTCATGGCCTGCAGGGCGGCATCGTCCAAGGCCTCGTACTGCGGCTCCAGGGCGTTGATTTGCTGCGCGTTTTGGCGGTAGGTCTTCAGCAGGCGGTCATTGCGACTGCCAAAAATCTGAGTCAGTATCTTGGGCAACATGCGGCGTCAGGCCTAACGATTGATATGCGCCAAGGCGCGATGCGAGGTGGCGCCGCGCCGTGCGATCAGGGCCGCGGGCCAGGTTGCGCGGCGCGCGACCCAACCACCAGTTAACCAGGACAGTGCCTGGGGCCATCACCGGCTTGCCAAGAGCCTGGCCGTGAGGGCTGAAAAACGGGTTGATTTTAGCATCGCGCCTTTGGCTGAGGCCGCCGGTGGCGTGTCAGCGGCGCGCAGTCTTGTGCGCCGCCAGCGCCGCGTCGCGCCCACCGGCCAGGAACTTGGCCGGGTCCTGGGTGACGGCGTCGACCATCACCTCGAAGTGCAGGTGCGGGCCGGTGGAGCGTCCGCTGTTGCCCACCTGGCCGACGACCTGGCCGCGCTTGACCAGATCGCCCGCGCCGACCGAGGCCTTGGACAAGTGCGCGTAGCGCGTCACCAGGCCGTTGCCATGATCCACTTCCAGCATCAAGCCATAGTTGACATGCGTTTCGGCACTGAGCACCAACCCGCCCGCGGCGGCGCGCACATCGGTGCCCGCTTCGGCCGGAAAGTCCAGGCCTGTGTGCAGCGCGGCGCGGCCGGTGAACGGGTCGGCGCGAAAACCAAACCCCGAACCGACCGGCCCTTCCACCGGCGCGGTGGTGGGCACCATCAGGGCTTGCAGGCGGCGTTCGAACAAGCGCGACTCGACCAGCGTGAAGACATCGCTGTGCTGGTCAGCCGACTCATCGAGCGCACCAACGGCCTGATCGAGTTGCGCCAGGCTGGGCCGATCGAGCGGCACGAACGGCCCGCCCTTGCCGTCGCCCGCGCGCTTCAGGCCCTTGATGTCTTCAGACTTCACGCCGGCCAGGCCAAGCACGCGCTCGCTCACCGAATCGAGCTTGATCATCTTGGCCTGCATCTCGCCCAGCTTGTTGGCCATGGCGTCGAGGTTCTCGCGCATGAAGCGGTCGCGCTGGGCGATTTCATCGCGCACCACCAGCCCCACGATCTGGCTGACCACCGGCCAGCCATCGCGCGCCGCCTTCAGGAAGATGAAGTGGTAGGTGGCGCCGGAAAGCAACAGCAACAGCATCACCAGGGTCAGCGCAGCGGCGGTGAGTTGCAGGCGGCTCAGACGCAACACCAGCGTGCGCGGCGAATGGGTATGCGTGATCAAAATCTGCATCGGTAAACTCCTGTCATGCCCAGCCACACGTCACGCGCAGCGCCCCTTGCGGGCACCGTGCCGCTATCCAGCGCCCTGGATCAGAGCGCGCCATTGACCAGCTTGTTAGCCCGCCTGCGCGATTCGCGTTTGCGCTTGCAGGCCCTGAACGAGGTGTTGCCACCCTACTTGTGCGACCAGGTTCGCGCCGGCCCGGTGGACGACAGCGGCTGGACCCTGCTGGCCAGCAGCGGCGCGGCGGCCGCCAAGCTGCGCCAGTTGTTGCCTTTGTTCGAAGACACCCTGGTTGCGAAGGGTTGGCAGCGTACTTCAATCAAGGTTCGAGTTCAATCGGCATGACCACAGACCAAACCGGCCCATTCATGGGCATGGTGCCGGCTGTCAGAGTCGAACTGACGACCTTCCGCTTACAAGGCGGGTGCTCTACCAACTGAGCTAAGCCGGCGTGGCCCATTGCATTTTAAGGATGCGCGCCGTGGCTGCTTCACAGGCCGCCTGGCGCACGGTTGAGCGCTTCATTTAACACGCCACTTAACACGCCACTTAACGCGCCACCTAACACGCTACTTCACGCGCTTGAGCGACGGCCGAGCCGGGCTCGGGCCATCCGGCTCGGGCGGCTGCGGCGGCTCAGGCATCGCGTCATTCGGCGCGGCGGGCGCGTCTTCGCTCTCCACCGACGCCAATCGCAGGCCGCGCGGCGCCGTGGCTTGAGGCGGCGCAGCTGCCGCGCCTTGGCCATCGGTGCGTTGCGCGGCCGGCATCGGGAAGGCCATGCCCTGGCCGTTTTCGCGCGCGTAGATGGCCACCACGTGATCCACCGGCACCATGATGTCGCGCGAGTGGCCGCCAAACCGCGCGCGGAACTCGATCCATTCGTTGCCCAGCTTCAAGGCGCTGGTCGCCTCGAGCCCGACGTTCAGAACGATCTCGTTGTTTTTCACGTACTCCATCGGCACCTTCACCGTGGCATCGACATGCACCGCGAGGTAGGGCGTGAAGCCGTTGTCGCTGCACCATTCGTGCAAGGCGCGGATCAGGTACGGCCGGGTGGACGTGCCTTGCGCATCGGGCGACAAGGTTTTGGTCATGTCCGGCTTACTTGCGCATCACCTTTTCAGACGGCGTCAGTGCCTCGATGTAGGCCGGGCGCGAAAAGATGCGCTCGGCATACTTCAGCAGCGGCATCGCGTTCTTCGACAGATCAATGTCGTAATAGTCGAGCCGCCACAGCAGCGGCGCAATGGCCACATCGAGCATCGAGAAATCGTCGCCCAGCATGTACTTGTTCTTCAGGAAAATGGGCGCGAGCTGGGTCAGGCGGTCACGGATCTGCGAGCGCGCCTTTTCAAGCTGCTTGTCAGTGGCCTTCACGCCGCGCGACTCGAGCAGGTTCACATGCGTGAACAGCTCTTTTTCGAAGTTGAACAGGAACAGGCGCACGCGCGCGCGCGCCACCGGGTCGCCGGGCATGAGCTGCGGGTGCGGAAAGCGCTCATCGATGTACTCGTTGATGATGTGCGATTCGTACAGGATGAGATCGCGCTCGACCAGGATCGGCACCTCGTTGTACGGGTTCATCAAGGCGATGTCTTCGGGCTTGGCGAAGAGATCGACATCGCGAATCTCGAAATCCATGCCCTTTTCAAACAGCACGAAGCGGCAGCGGTGCGAATAGGGGCAGGTGGTTCCGGAGTAAAGCACCATCATGGCGGTGGGCTCCTAGGCAGCAGGGCTCACAGCCCCGAAATGATGAACGCAGTGGGCTCGGCAAGCGGCCACTGCGCAAGGACCCGGCCGCAGCCGGGCGGGAGCAAAACTTACTTGACGTCTTTCCAGAAGCTGGCATTCAGGCGCCAGGCGATCACCGTGAACAGGGACAGGAAGATCAGCACCCATACGCCCAGGCGCACACGCTCACGCTGCACCGGCTCGCCCATCCACTGCAAGTAGGCCACCAGGTCGGCCACCGCCTCCTTGTACTGCTCCGGCGACATGCTGCCCTTGGTCACCGGCTCGAAGCCCTTGAACACGTGCTGCGTCTTGCCCGGGTTGTGGCCATCGGGCTCATCGGCGAACACCGCGCGCTGCTGGCCTTGCAGCTCCCACAACGCATGCGGCATACCGACATTGGGGAATGCCAGATTGTTCCAGCCAGTTGCCTTGGTGCTATCGGGGTAATAACTGCGCAGATAAGTGTAGAGATAGTCTGCGCCACTGCCTTGCCCTTGCGCCGCACGCGAGCGGGCAATCAGGGTCAAGTCGGGTGGATTACCGCCGAACCAGTCTTTGGCCTGCTTCGGATCTATCGATGCCTTCATCGTTTCACCAACCTTCCCTGTGAACAACAAGTTGTCTTTGATCTGTTGCTCGGTGATTCCGATGTCTTGCAAGCGGTTGTAACGCATGTAAGCGGCGGAATGACAGTTCAGGCAGTAATTGACGAACAGTTTGGCGCCGTTTTGCAGAGAGGTCATGTCGTTGACCTTATTGGGAGCCTTGTCCC
>JAYUPO010000179.1:0-11546 GCA_043760085.1 Burkholderiales bacterium | reverse complement strand
GCCGGCGGCTGGGCTGCACATAGGCCGCCTTCCAGGGCTCGGGGCCGAGTGCGCGCAAGAAGGTGGCGGTGTGGCTGGTGCCGGCGCCGACTTCCATGTCATAGGGCTGCAGCAAGGCGCAGCCCTGTTCGGCCCAGTAGGCCTGCAATTTCAGAATGAACTGCTGGAAGCTCAGCATCGGGCGGAGTCGGCGGTTGGCGTGAACGGCGGATTCTACGAAGCGCCCACCGACGGGGATTCCGCTGCCCTGCTGCCTGCCCCGCCGCGTCCCTGCTGCCGCCCTGTTCTGTTGTCCGGTGTGGCACCGACCTATTGCCGCGACTCGTCAACCTGTGCGGCGCTGGCGGCCGAAGCAGCGCCGCTGGGCAACGCCCGCTTGACGCGGCCGAGCAAGCCGCTCAAGGGGTTCGCTTTGTTTGCCGGCTCGGCCGCGCCGGCCGCGGTGGGTGGCAGGTGGTCCAGGTTGGTGCTTTGCGTGGTGATGGCAGCCGGCTTGACGCCCGCATCGGCCGCGGCGGTGGCGGTGGCGCCGGTCTTGAGCTGCGCCACCCGGGCACGCTTGGCCGGGTCGATCTGCGCCGTCATCACCAACTCGCGCTCTTCCGGCGCGGGGTGTGACGCGCCCCAGCCCTTCTCGCTGGCCGTACCCTGGCGCTGGTTGATGAAGCGCTGCACCGCGGCCTTGGCGTCCACGCCCGGCATGCGGGCCAGCAGGTAGGTGCCACAGGCGTCGCCTTCCAGCTCCTGCACCTGGTCGAAGCGCTGGAACATCAGTTGCGCCGCGGTCATGGTGCCGAACACGCTTTCCATACCCTTGACCGGATCCTTGGCGATGTCGAGCATCGGGCGCAGTGTCTTGGACACCTCCATCGCGTCGATCGCCTTGACCTGGTACTCCTTCAGCGCATGCCGGCGCGTCAGGTGCGCCACCTCGTGCGCCAGGCGCAGCGCGATGTCGTTGCGGTCAAGCGCCTTGTCTTGCAACAGGCCCTTGGTGACATAGACAAAGCCGCCCGGGCTGACGTAGGCGTTCGACTCGGTTTCCTCGGTCACCGCCAGCTTGAAGGTGTAGGGGTTGTCGGCCGGCAACTGGGCCACCAGGTCGTTCAGCAGCGTCTGGGCCTGGGCAAAGCGCGGGCGCAGGTTGCGCGGCAGGCCGTCGGGCTCGGCAATCAGGCCTTCCTTGCGATATTTTTGATCCAGCCATTCGCCGACTTTCTGCTCCGCCGACACCGGCATCCAGACCTTTTGCCGCGCCAACACGCGCAGGCTGGCAAAGGTCTTTTTCTGCGCGGGGGTGATGACCACGCCCAGCTCGGGCACTTTGCCCAACAGCAGGCTGGGGCCCATGATCCGCGCCAGCTCCATCGTCATGGCCGCGGGGTTGGCCGAATCAAACAGCCGCTCGCACAGGAAGTCGGCATTCAGGGTGCCGAGCTTGTGCACCTTCTGGGCTTCGAAATCGTGCCCGGTGGCGGCCTTGGCAGCGGTCTCTTTGGTGCCTGCGGGCGACTGCGCGGCAAGGGGCGGTGCCCAGGCCAGGCAGGCCCAGGCCGGGGCAACGAGGAGCAGGCGGGTGATGGCGTTCATGGGCTGATCTCCTTGAGTGCCAGGTCGCGGTTGAAGCTCAGGCCTTCGCGCTCGAACACCAGCGCCCGGGCCACGGCGCGCGAGTTGGGGTCTTGTGCGCTGGCAGTGTCGATCTCCTGCAGCGCCTTGTCCAACTCGTCCTGCACCGCCTGGCTCACCACCTCGAACAAGGCCTGCGGCAAAGGGCCCTTGGCGGTGTGCACCCGCAAAGCATAGGTTTGCCCGGCCTGCAACTGCACGCGCGACAGGCTGACGGCCAGCGCCGCGTCAGCCTGCAGCACGGTGGCGTTGCCGGCCTTGGCCGTGATGGCCACGCGCGCGCCGGGCTCCAGGTTGGTGAATTGAAACGTTAACCCAGCAGCCGGCACGTAGACATCGCCAAACGGCGCGCCGATCTGGCTGGGCTTGTCGAAGAACTTCTTGCCCGAAGTCTGCGCCGCCTTGCCATCGGTCAACACCGCGAACAGGCTGCGTGCGACGGCCTTGGCCGGCGCCGAGTTGGGGTCCATGTTCTGCGGCGAGCCGGGCTTGTCTGCCACGAAATTCTCCCGTTGCAGCTTTCCCGACTTGTCGAGGTACACCGCCGTGGCGCGACCGCTGCGCAGGTGAACCTTGGCGCAATCGTCCATGCTGAAGGCGCCGCTGAACGCCGTGCCGTTGGCCAGCATGGCGGTTTCACCTTTGAGCGTGGTGAGGATGCACGGCGCGGCGAGCGCGGCGGTGGCGGCGGCCAGCGCGGCCAGGGCGGCGGCAAGGCGAATCGAGCGCGCGTTCATGTTCCGAACCCTCCCAAAGTGGCCAACAAACTGACCCACAGGTGCTTGACGAACAGGCCGTACAGGGCAAAGGCCCATACCGCCAGCCAGGCCAGATCGCCCAGCGTAGCAGCCCAGCGCTGCGGCAGCTTGTGCCAGCGCCGCGGGCCGCGAGGCAGGCCGATGAAAGTCGCGTACAGCGCCCAGCCGAGGGCCTTGGTCGGGCGCCAGACGTGGCCAATCAAGGCTTTGCCAAAGCGGCGCCAACGAGCAGGCACGCAGCGCGTATCCAGATGCGAGTGCCGATTTGCCCAACCGGTCAAGAACGACGCGGTGGCCAGCAAACAAAACAAATAGATCCATCCGAGCCTTTGTAGGATGACATCGCCGCGACGGAACATCAGGCAGTCGGCGAGCTGCACCGCGGCCCAAGTGAACGCCAGCAGCAGCAACAGCACCAGGCCGTGGCGGTACTCGAACGGTTCGCTCTCGGCCGGATGTGTGCTGACCCGGTGCGCCACCACCGGTATCCACAGCAGCAGCGTCAGCCATTCACCGTCCAGGTTCAACGCCTTGTCCCAGGTCAGGCGCAGCAGGCCATCGGTCATGGCCAGCAGCAGTGCGACCACCACCACCGCGCCGACCACCCACAGCATGGCCAGCACGATGCGCCAGGTGTGAATGCCGGTGCCAACGGTTCGCTGGCTGGCGCTGCGCAGGTGGGCGGCATCAAACTGATTGCGGCGAATGAGCTGGAACGCCGACTCCAGCGCGGGGTGCAGCAACAGTTCGATGATCACCACGTTCAGGATCACCTCCAGCCACTTGGGCAGGTGCTGCACCGGTTGCGCCCAGGTCTTGATCCACCCTGCATGCACCACGGCGCCGTCAACCGTGCCGGCGTAGGTTTCGTGTCGATCAGTCTGGCCGTGGCTCCAGCCGCCACCCACCACCACCACCCGAGCCTGCTTTAACGCTGCCAGTTGCGGCAATTCATTGAACCGCATGACCGGCTGCTGCCGGGCCAGCAACCATTCGCTGCGCAGCGCCAATTCGTTGGGGCAACTGTGCATCACGCGGTTGAAAAGGCCCTGCGGGTCCTGGCAGGGCGGCGGCAGGTTGCGCAAGCTCATTTGCCCCGCCACGCGCAATTCGGCTTGCAGCAGTTGCCAGCGCAGTTGGCCATCGCTGCCGGCGGGGGCCTGGTCGTCGAATTCGGCCAGCCGGTCGCAAATGGGGTTCAAGGGCGGCGTTTGCTTGGCCATGTAATGGTTCACCCCGCGCCCGGCGTCCCACAAACCCGCGGCCTGGTCTTTGAGTGCCAGGCGATCCTTGACCAGGCCAAACTGCGACTGAATGTTGGACTGGACAAAGATTGCGCCTGCACTCGGCTGGCCCGGCGCAGCGGCCGGCGGGTGGCACAACTTGCGCACCCAGGCCACTTGCTTGGCAAAGGTGGGCGGGTGCGCGACGGCCCAGTTCGGCTCAACCAGGAACAGGCGCGAACCCAGTTCACCCAAGTACCGTTCAAGCTCTTTTTGCTGCGCACGTTCCCGGGCTTCATAGAGATCGTCATCGCGGCGCGGCGCCAGGTCGAAGTCGATGAAGACCAGGGCATCCTTGGGCGCCGTTTGCAGCGCGAGCGCCAGAAAGGCGCGCAGCGGCTCGGCTTCCAGCGGCACGCGATGGTTGAACCCATGCGGATCGACAAACAACTCATCGCCTATCAGCAGCGTCACCACGTGGGGGGTTTTGACGTTGGCCGCGCCAGCCTCGCTGGTCTGTGGCACCCACGGGAGCACGGCCATTTGCACCACGGCCGCCGCTTCGCGCAGCGTGACGCCAAAGAACTTCCACATCGCCGTTTGCTGCACCACGGATACCAGCAGCACCGTCAGGAAAGCCAACGCCAGGAGTCTTCTTTCCAGCATGCGCAGCAGCGCGGCTTGCAGCTTCAGCCACAGCAGCTTCAACCCGCCTGTGCTGGACCCGCCCGCTTGCGCCTGATTCATATGACTGCGCCTTGTTGCCAGTTCGAAGGCTCCCCGTCCGCCCGCTTTGCCGTGCGCCTGTTTGGCTGGCTTGTAGCAGAGCAGCGCGGGCGCGTCTTACGCAATGAAGATGAAAGTTCGCGCGCGGAGTTGAGCCCGCGGCGCGGCTGAACCGTGGCCCGGCGCCCGCGCCTTTCAGCCCGGTGCGGCCTCGCGCCGGGCGCTGCGCACCGCACCCAGCACCACGGCCAGCGCCAGCGCCACCCACGGCCACAGCCCCGTGCGCGAGACCCACACGGCATACGGCGTCAGGCCGCTGCGGCCCTGCACCGGCGCCGTCAGCACACCGGCCGTGAACGGCGCCAGTTGTGCGCTGACCCGGCCATGATGGTCGATCACCGCCGTGGCGCCGGTGTTGGTGGCGCGCAGCATGGGGCGCTGAAATTCCAGGGCCCGCAGGCGCGAGATGTTCAGGTGCTGGGCGATGGCGCTGGTGGCGCCGAACCAGGCGATGTTGCTGAGGTTGACGAACACGGTGGGCGCTTGCGCATCACCCTGGGCAAAACGCAGCGCCAGCTCTTCGCCGAACAGGTCTTCATAGCAAATGTTCGGCGCCAGGCGCTGCGCGCCCATGGTGAACGAGGCTTGCACCTTCGCGCCGCGGTTGAAGTCGCCCAGCGGGATGTGCATCATTTCGGTGAACCAGCGAAACCCGGTGGGGATGAATTCACCAAACGGCACCAGGTGCGTCTTGTCGTAGCGGTAAGGCGCGGCGCCGCCCAGGCCGAGTACCGAATTGGTGTAGCCGGTTGCGGCGTCGCCCAGCGGCACGCCGACCAAGGCAGCGCGCCGGCCCGCGGCAAAGTGCGTGCGCAGGCCCTCCCAGTAACCTGGCATCACTTCTTCTAGTTGGTCGGGCAACAAGGGCACCGCGGTTTCGGGGGTGACGACCAGATCGGCCTGCGCCGCGAGCAATTGCGCGGCCACGGCTTGCAGCGCCGCGGGCAGGCGCTCGAAGGCGAACTTCTCGTCTTGCGCCACATTGGTTTGCAGCAAGCTGGCCGTGAAGCTGCCCGCGGCCACCGTGTGCTGCCCCGGGCCCACCCCGGCCAGCACGGCCAGCGGCAGCAGCGCCGCGACCAGCGGGCGCCAGTCGCGCCGCGCCACGGCCGCGGCCAGCATGGCGGCCAATGCCGCGCTGGCCGCGCCCATGCCGGCCACGCCCAGCCAAGGCGCCAGGGCGGCCAGCGGGCCGTCAATCTGCGAATAGCCCGTGGCCAGCCAGGGGAAGCCGGTGAACAGCAGCGTGCGCGCCAGCTCGGCCAGCAGCCACAGCGCGGCGAACAGCGCCGCATCCCAGGCCCAGTGGCCCCGGCGCCAGCGCGCAAAGGCCGCCAGGGCGGCGGCCTGGTACAGCGACAACACTGCGGCCAGCAGCAGCACGGCCAGGGCCGCCAGCGGTGCCGGCAGGCCACCATAGCGGTGCAGGCTGACGAACAACCACCACACGCCCACGCCCAGCCAGGCGGTGCCGAACAAACCCCCGAGCAGAGCCGCGCGGCGCGGCGTGGCGCGGCCGGCCGCGTGCGCCAGCCAGGCCAGGCACAGCAGCGGCAGCGGCCAGGCCGCGGTGTGGGTGAAGGCCACGGTCTGCGCCGCGCCCAGCAGCAGCGCCAGGGCAGCGTCGCGCCAGGCGGCAGGGTGCTCGAAGCGGCCGCGCCAGCCGGGCAGGAGGTTGAAGCGGCCGCGCCAGCCGGGTAGGAGGTTGAAGCGGCCGCGCCAGCCGGCCGGTGCACCGGTGCCGGTGCGGCTCACGTCGCCGCGCGTGCGTTGGGCGAGCTTGGGCCTTCGTTCTCGCCGGCGCGGCGCACCCTGAACCAGCGCACAGCGCCGCCGCGCGTGAGCATGACAGAGAACGACAGCGCCCCCAGCACCACCACGTCGCCGCGCCGCGGCACGCGGCCCAGTTCCTGCGCCACCAGGCCGCCGATGGTGTCAAACCCGGCATCGTCCAGCGCCTGCGCAAAGGCCTCGTTCACCGCGTCCACGCTGGTGTCGCCGGCGACGCGGTGCGAGCCGTCGGCCAGGGTGTAGATGCCGCTTTCTTGTTGCTCGTCGTCGAACTCGTCTTCGATCTCGCCGACGATCTCTTCCAGCACGTCTTCAATCGTGATCAGGCCGGCGGTCTGGCCAAACTCGTCGATCACGATGGCCAGGTGGTTGCGGTTGGAGCGGAAGTCGCGCAGCAGTTCGTTCAGGCGCTTGCTTTCAGGTACATACACCGCCGGGCGCAGCAGGGTGCGCAGGTTCAGCTCGGGCGCGCGTTGCAGCTTGAGCAGGTCCTTGGCCATCAGGATGCCGATGATGTGCTCGCGCGCGCCCTCGTACACCGGGAAGCGCGAGTGCGAGGTGTCGATCACCGCTTCGAGCAACTCGTCGTACGGCGCGTCGATGCTCAGCAAATCCATGCGCGTTGCGGCCACCATCACATCGCCCGCGCTCAGGTCGGCCATGCGCAGCACGCCTTCGAGCATCAGGCGTGATTCGGGCTCGATCAACTCGCGCTGTTCGGCGTCAGCCAGCGTGGCCAGCAACTCGGCACGCGAGTCCGGCCCGGGCGACAGGAATTCGACGAGGCGGTCAAAGAAGGAACGCTTGTCGGCTTCGCGGCGCAACGGTCGGGCTGGGTGCGGTTCAGACACAAAGGGTGTCGGCGGCTGGGGGGCGGGAAGAATAACCGATGCCCTTGCGGGGCTGAAGCCGGGCCGCGCGGCCCCAAAATCCGCCTCCTTCTTCGCAAAGCCAGGCCACAACCATCATGTCTCTTATCCCCGCAACCATCCTCACGGGCTTCCTGGGCGCCGGCAAGACCACGCTGCTCAAGCGCGTGCTCACCGAAGCCCATGGCCAGAAGATCGCCATCATCGAAAACGAGTTCGGCTCGGAGAACATCGACAACGAGATCCTGGTGCGCGACGCCACCGAGCAGATCGTGCAACTCAACAACGGCTGCGTCTGCTGCTCGATCCGCGAAGACCTGCGCACCACGCTGGCCGACCTGGCCGCCAAACGGCGCAAGGGCGAACTCAACTTCGACCGCGTGGTCATCGAAACCACCGGCCTGGCCGACCCCGGCCCTGTGGCGCAGACCTTCTTCATGGACGACGAGATTGCCGAAAGCTACCTGCTCGACTCCATCCTCACGCTGGTGGATGCCAAGCATGCCCAGCAACAGCTCGACGCGCGCCAGGAAGCGCGGCGCCAGGTCGGGTTTGCCGACCAGATCTTCATCAGCAAGGCCGACCTGGTGGATGAACCCGCGCTCGACGCCCTTGCGCACCGCCTGAAGCACATGAACCCGCGCGCGCCGCAGCAGCGGGTGAACTTCGGCGAGGTGCCCCTGGCCCAGGTGTTCGACCTGCGCGGCTTCAACCTCAACGCCAAGCTCGACATCGACCCCGAGTTCCTGAACGACGGCGGGACTGCGCATCACGACCATGACCATGAACACGGCCACGTGCATGACGAAAACTGCGACCACCCGCACCACCACGCCCATGACGACGACGTGAAGTCCTTCGTCTTCAAGGCCGACCGGGCCCTGAACCCGGCCAAGCTGGAAGATTTTCTGGGCGCCATCGTGCAGGTCTACGGCCCCAAGATGCTGCGCTACAAGGGCGTGCTGAACATGAAGGGCAGCGAGCGCAAGGTCATCTTCCAGGGCGTGCATCAGTTGATGGGCAGTGACCTGGGCCCGAAGTGGGCGCCGGGGGAAAAGAAGACCAGCAAGATGGTCTTCATCGGCATTGATCTGCCGCGTGACGTTTTCTTACAAGGCCTGGAACAGTGCCTTGTTTGAGGCCTGGGAGGGCCCCGGCTGCTGGCTACAATCCGCGCGCTTGACGGGTTGACAAGAAGGTACAACGCCCGCCTCAAGGGCGTGCCATGCGGCAAGGAGATCACCGAGTGAACAAGACTGCGGCCAAGTCAGCGGCCGGCACGGCCAGCACGAGCAGCAAGGAAAAAGCGGCGAGCACAGCGGCCAAGAAGCCAGTGGCCAAGCCCGCCAAACCCGCCAAACCGCCTGCGCCGGTGGCCAAGCCGGCACAGAAACCGGCGTCGAAGCCGGCGCCCAAGCCGGCGCTCAAGGCCGCGGCAAAACCCAGCGCCAAACCGCAGCCTACAGCCAAACCGTTGCCGGCGGCGAAACCGGCGCCAAAGCCGGCAGCGGCGGCGAAACCAGCGCCAAAACAAGCACCAGCGGCCAAAGCAACGCCGGCCAAGGCGGCGCCGCCCGCTCCTGCCCCAACCAAGACAACTGCCACCACGGCCTCGCGGCCGGCCAAGGACCCTATGGCGCAAGCCACGACCAAACCCCCGTCTGCCGCCAAAGTGTCTGCCGCCAAGGCTGCACAAGCCAAGAACGCCCCCAGCGAAGCCGCCAACACCGTGCCCGTGTTGACCGTACCAGGCAACCGCTTCACCGACCGTTTTGCCCCGTCGCGCCCCACCGCGCGCGGCATGCCCGAGCAACGCGAATGGGTCAAACCGGCCGTCAAGTCGGACCCAAGACTGGTCAACGCCTGGAAGACCAAGGCCGGGCGCGAGCTCAGCGTGGATGAGCTGTTTGCCATGCCCGAGGCTGAATACATGAACGACAAGCAGCTCGACTTCTTTCGCGTCCGCTTGCAGCAACTGAAGGACGACTTGCTGTCCAACGCCGGCGAAACCACCGAGCACCTGCGTGAAGACACCAGCATCGTGCCCGACCCGGCCGACCGCGCCACCATCGAGGAAGAGCATGCGCTGGAATTGCGCACGCGCGACCGCGAGCGCAAGCTGCTGAAGAAGATCAGCCAGTCGCTGACGCGCGTGGAAGCTGGCGACTATGGTTTTTGCGACGAAACCGGCGAGCCCATCGGCCTGGCCCGGCTGGTGGCCCGGCCCACGGCCACGCTGTCGCTGGAAGCGCAGCAGCGCCGCGAGATGAAGCAAAAGATGTTCGGGGAGTGAGCGCGGCCCAGCCGCGCCCGCACGAAGCCTCTCTATGAGCGAGCCCAAAGACAGCGAGAGCTTCTTTCGCAAGGTGGTGCGCTTCGTGGCCAACCCGGCCACCGACTGGACGCAGATCGCGCGCGGCGAAGATGCGCGCAGCGGCGAGCTCGAAAAGAGCGAGCTCAAGGCCATGGTCGAGCGCAAGCGGCGCAACGACTTCGTGCGCAAGCGCGAATTCGACATGCTGCGCAAGCTGCGCCGCGAAGGCTTGAGCGCCGAACAACTGGCTGCGCTGGGCGGCTCATCCAGGCTCGATGACGGCGAATCGCGCATCTCTGAAATCAGCGTCACCCGCGCCGACAGCGGCGTGAAGGCCAAGATCGACGAGATCGAACAACAGATGGTGGGCGACCCGCTCACCGGCGGGCCGCGCATGGCGCGCAACGTCAACTTCGACACTCCCACCGAGCCTGCCGTGCTGGCGCGCCAGGCGCCGCTGGCCAAGCCGCGCGCGCCCATGCCGCCGCTGCTGGACGACGACGACAACGACATCCTGCCGGCCTTGCCGCCGCTGCCGGCCGGCGACCTGCCCAGCCTGCCGCCCTTGCAGGCACCGGCTGCCGGCATGGGGCCGGGCCTGGCGCCGCTGGCACCGATGCACATGGCCGCGCGGCCCGATGCGCGCAACGTGGCCACGGGCTTTCATGTCGAAGTCAACGAGGTCATGCACGACCCTGACCTGGACGAAGCCGTTATCGCCTTCGCCAACGCCGACTTCGGGCCGTGTGAGCATGCCATCACCCAGCTCATCCGCACCGGCGGCGCGCGCGCCCAGCATGCCGAAACCTGGCTCGTCATGTTCGACCTGTACCGTGCCACCGGCCAGCAGCAGCCGTTCGAGAACCTGGCGTACGAATACGCGCACCAGTTCGGCTGGTCGGCGCCGCAGTGGATGTCGATGCCCAAGCTGGTGGCTGACGCCGCGGCGTTGGTGGCCGACGAACGGCCCCTGGGCCGCACCCGGGTGCAGGGCGACGCCGGCTGGGTCTGCCCGGCCCACCTCGACATCGAGACCGTGGCCCGCCTGCGCTCTCAGACCCTGCAAATGCCGCTGCCCTGGATCTTCGACTGGAGCCCGCTGCGCAGCGCCGACGCCGAGGCCGCCACGCAGTTCGCAACCCTGCTGCGCAGCTGGGCGCCGCAATCGATCGAGATGCGCTGGCAGGCTGGCCAATGCCTGCTCGATGTGCTGCACGAGTGCGCGCCCACCGGCGTGCGCGACGCCGACCCGGCCTTCTGGCTGGCGCGCCTGGAAGTGCTGCGCCTGGCCAACCGGCCCGATCAGTTCGACGAAGTCGCCATCGACTACTGCGTCACCTACGAAGTCTCGCCACCATCGTGGGAGGCGGCACGCTGCCGCGCGTCGCTCAGCGGCACCGGCCTGAACAGCCTGGGCCCGCATTCGGTGATCAGCGAGTTGCCCGCCACCTTCATGGAATCGGGTCTGCATGAAGACGCCGTCAGCCAGGTGCAGACGGCGCAAATCGAACTCTCGGGCCAGTTGATGGGCGACATCAGCGCGGTGTTGAACCGGCTCAACGGTGAATTGGGGTCGTCCACCGTGATCAACGTGTCGTGCGCCAAGTTGATCCGAGTCGACTTCATCGCCGCGGGCGACCTGCTGAACTGGGTGTTGTCCAAACGCAGCGAAAAACGCAGCGTGATGTTCACCGAGGCGCACCGCCTGGTGGCCCTGTTCTTCGGTGCCATGGGCATCAACGAACACGCGCGGGTGCAGGTGCGCAAAAACTGATCGCGCCGCAAGGCGCGGCATGCCGCAGGTCAAATGGAATCCTTTCACGGCACCACCATCGTCAGCGTGCGCCGCGGCAGCCTGGTCGCCATTGGCGGCGACGGCCAGGTCACGCTGGGCAACACCATCGTCAAGGCCGGCGCGCGCAAGGTGCGCAAGCTGTTCCACGGCCAGGTGCTGGCCGGCTTTGCGGGCTCCACGGCCGACGCCTTCACGCTGTTTGAACGCTTCGAGGCCAAGCTCGAAAAGCACCAGGGCCACCTGACCCGCGCCGCGGTGGAACTGACCAAGGACTGGCGCACCGACCGCGTGTTGCGCCGCCTGGAAGCCATGCTCGCCGTGGCCGATGCGCAGGCCTCGCTCATCATCACCGGCAACGGCGATGTGCTCGAACCCGAGCAC
>JAYUPO010000178.1:0-4281 GCA_043760085.1 Burkholderiales bacterium | reverse complement strand
TGGTGGAGTTCGCATGCGGCGTGCCGCAGTTGCTCAAGGGCGCTTACTCCGAGCAGGCGTCCACCGGCATCGACAACTGGGTCATGCGCCAGCCGCTGGGTGTGGTGGCCGGCATCACGCCGTTCAACTTCCCGGTCATGGTGCCGATGTGGATGTTCCCGGTGGCCATTGCCTGCGGCAACAGCTTCATCCTCAAGCCCAGCCCCACCGACCCCAGCGCGCCGCTGTTGCTGGCTGAATTGCTCTACGAGGCCGGTTTGCCCGCGGGTGTGTTCAACGTGCTGCAAGGCGACAAGGAAGCGGTGGACGCGCTGCTCGAACACCCCGACGTGCGTGCCCTGAGCTTCGTTGGATCCACCCCCGTGGCGCACCACATCTACGAGACCGGCGCGCGCCACGGCAAGCGCGTGCAGGCCCTGGGTGGGGCCAAGAACCACATGGTGGTGATGCCCGACGCCGACCTGAACCAGGTTGTCGACGCCTTCGTGGGCAGCGCTTACGGCTCGGCCGGCGAGCGCTGCATGGCCATCAGCGTGGGCGTGCTGGTGGGCGACGTGGCTGATCGTTTGATGCCGCAATTGATCGCACGCACCCAGGCGTTAAAGATCAGGAACGGTGTGGAGCTGGATGCCGAGATGGGGCCGATTGCCAGTGCCGCGGCGCGCGACCGCATCTGCGGCTACATCGCGGCCGGGGTGGAAGAAGGCGCCAAGCTGCTGGTCGATGGCCGCGGCGTCAAGGTGCCGGGTTGCGACGGCGGCTTCTGGGTCGGCGGCACGCTGTTCGACCATGTCACGCCCAGCATGCGCATCTACAAGGAAGAGATCTTCGGGCCGGTGCTGAGTTGTGTGCGCGTGGCCAACTTGGCTGAGGCGATGAAGCTTGTGAACGAGCATGAATTCGGCAACGGCGTGGCCTGCTTCACGCGCGACGGCAACGTGGCGCGCGAATTCGCCCGCGGTGTGCAGATCGGCATGGTCGGCATCAACGTGCCCATTCCCGTGCCCATGGCCTGGCACGGCTTTGGTGGCTGGAAGGCCAGCCTGTTCGGCGACACGCACGCCTATGGCGAAGAAGGCGTGCGCTTCTACACCAAGCAAAAAAGCGTGATGCAGCGCTGGCCGGACAGCATTGCCAAGGGCGCCGATTTCGCGATTCCCACCGCCCGCTGAGCATGAACGCGCCGGTCGTCGAAGTTGACACGGTCATCATCGGCGCCGGCACCGCCGGTTGCCTGATGGCCAACCGCTTGAGCGCTGACGGCAAGCGCCAGGTGGTGTTGCTGGAGGCTGGTGGCGAAGACGACTACCTGTGGATCCACATTCCCGTGGGCTACCTGTACTGCATCGGCAACCCGCGCACCGATTGGTTGTTCCGCACCGAGGCCGAGGCCGGGCTGAACGGCCGCAGCCTGCTGTACCCGCGCGGCAAGACGCTGGGCGGCTGCTCCAGCATCAACGGCATGATCTACATGCGCGGCCAAAGCCGCGACTACGACGGCTGGGCACAGATCACCGGCGACGACGCCTGGTCATGGCGCAACGTGTTGCCTTACTTCAAACGTCATGAACACCACCATGGCGGCGGCGACGAGCTGCACGGCCACGGCGGCGAATGGCGGGTCGAACAGCAGCGCGTGCGCTGGGAGTTGCTCGACGCCTGGCACCTGGCCGCGCAGCAGGCCGGCCTGCCGGCGAGCACCGACTTCAACCGCGGCAACAACCTCGGCGTGGGCTACTTCGAAGTCAACCAAAAGCGCGGCTGGCGCTGGAACGCGGCGCGCGCCTTCTTGCGCCCGACCTGCCTCAAGCGCCATAACTTCAAGCTGCACACGCGCACGCAGGCCACCAAACTGCTGACTGAACGCGACGCTGACGGCACGCTGCGCTGCACCGGCGTGGAGGTGGTGCAGGGCGGCCAGCGGCGGCAGATCATGGCGGCGCGCGAAGTGATTCTGTGTGCCGGGGCGATCGGCTCGCCGCAGTTGCTGCAGCTCTCGGGCATCGGGCCGGGGGCACTGTTGCACCAGCACGGCATCGAGCCCAGGCATGAACTGCCTGGCGTGGGCGCCAACCTGCAAGACCACCTGCAGATCCGCGCCGTGTACAAGGTGCAGGGCGTGCCCACGCTCAACACGCTGGCCAACAGTTGGCGCGGCAAGGCCGGCATCGGCCTGGAGTACTTGTTCAAGCGCAGCGGGCCGATGAGCATGTCGCCGTCGCAACTCGGCGCCTTTGCGTGCAGCGACGCGCAGCGCGAATGGCCCAACCTGCAGTACCACGTGCAGCCCTTGAGCCTCGACGCCTTTGGCCAGCCCCTGCACACCTTCGACGCCTTCACCGCCAGCGTGTGCAACCTCAACCCGCAAAGCCGCGGCAGCGTGAGCCTGCGCAGCCCCGACTTTGCCGACGCGCCGCTGATCAGCCCCAACTACCTCAGCACCGCCGCCGACCGCCAGGTGGCCGCCGACTCGCTGCGCCTGACTAGACAAGTTTGCGCGCAGCCGGCGTTGGCGAAATACCACCCGGTTGAGTGGAAACCCGGAGCGCAGTTCGACACCGATGACGAGCTGGCACGGCTGGCCGGTGACATCGCCACCACCATCTTCCACCCCGTGGGCACGACGCGAATGGGGCGTGCCGACGACCCGCTGGCCGTGCTGGATTCGCACCTGCGCGTGCGCGGCGTGCGCCATTTGCACGTGGTCGATGCCGGCGCCATGCCAGTGATCCCTAGCGGTAACACCAACGCGCCGACCTTGATGTTGGCCGAGCGCGCATCAGCCTGGCTGTTACAGGATACATAGGAGTGAGGGGGGCTAACCCCATGCTGCATCGACCCTGTGCTGGCCATAATTGCGTGGCCAAACCGGAGACTGCGTAGGAATCACCCACGGGCCTGTTCCGTGTCCTGCGCAGAGCCTCCCATTGGCGCAGGGAGTCGCACCCAACGGGCCACGGTTCCGTGGGGCGGTTCGTACAACGAAAGTCAACGCACATGCCAACGTATCTCACCATCAACGAGTCCATGCGCACGGTCATGGCGCGCATCACCCGCCAGGGCGAATTGCATCAGCAGAACTTCCCGCTCACACAGTTCAAAACCTGGGAAAAGGCCGAACGCGCGGCCAAGCGCTGGGTCAAGGAATTGCTGCCCACGCTGCCGGTGGCGCACTCCACCAAAGGCAAGCTCACCCCGCGCAACAGCTCGGGCGTGGTTGGCGTGCGCCTGGCCAACGCCACGCGCAAGCGCAATGAGCGCACCTACCCCGACTGGCGCTGGGTCGCCTTCTGGCCGGGCTGCCCGCAGCCGGGCGGTGTGGGCTGGTCGGTCAAGGGCTACGGCGACCGCGATGCGTTCCTCAGCGCCTGCATCGCGCGCGAGCTTGAAACCCTCGACCGTGAGGTGGTGGCCGCCGAGCTGAAGAAGCGTGGCGCCGGCGCGAAGGACGTGCGCGCCTGGCTGCGCAGCAAGAAGCAGGCGGCGCCGCTTAGTTGATGGGGATGAAGCCCACATGAAGCCCGTCAGCGTCAAACCCGAGAGCCTGGCCGCGCAGGCCATGGGGTGGGTGGACGAGGCCACGCGCGCCATTGCGCCGCCCATCCACACCGCCACCACCTACCTGCGTGACCCCGACAACCAGTACCGCTCTGGCCGCGTCTATGCGCGCGACCACAACCCCAGCTTCGACCAGCCCGAAGCGCTGATCAGCGCACTTGAAGGCGCGCACGCCAGCCTGTTGTTTGCCTCCGGCATGGCCGCGGCCACGGCGCTGTTCCAGGCCTTGAAGCCGGGCGACCATGTGCTGGCGCCGCAGGTCATGTATTGGTCGCTGCGCAACTGGTTGCTGGGCTTTGCCACGCGCTGGGGCCTAACGGTTGAGTTGATTGACATGTCCGATCCCGCGGCATTGCAAGCGGCCTTGCGACCCGGGCAGACCAAGCTGGTGTGGGTGGAAACGCCGGCCAACCCGCTGTGGAGCATCACCGACATCGAAGCCACCTGTGCCGCGGCGCATGCCGCCGGCGCCGTGGTGGCGGTGGATTCCACCGTGGCCACCCCGGTGCTGACCCAGCCCCTGGCGCTGGGGGCTGACTTCGTGATGCACGCCGCCACCAAATACCTCAACGGCCACAGCGACGTCATCGCCGGCAGCTTGAGCGCGCGTGAAGACTCGGCCCTGTGGCAGGGTGTGCGCCACGTGCGTGCGCATGTGGGCGGTGTGCTCGGGCCGTTTGAGGCCTGGCTGCTCACGCGCGGCATGCGCACGCTGTTTCCGCG
>JAYUPO010000177.1:0-4301 GCA_043760085.1 Burkholderiales bacterium | reverse complement strand
CGCGACCTGGTGCTCGAAGTGGCCGAGCTGCGCGCCGGCTACGGCCATGTGCCCGTGCTGCACGGCATTTCGCTGCAATTGCGCGAAGGCGACGCGGTGGGCATCGTGGGCCACAACGGCATGGGCAAGACCACCTTGCTCAAGACCTTGGTCGGCCTGCTGCCGGCCAGTGGCGGCCGCGTCGCGCTCGATGGCGTGGACGTGACCACCGCACCGGCGCACGAGCGCGCGCGCATGGGCATTGGTTACGTGCCGCAGGGGCGCGGCATCCTGCCCGGCCTGAGCGTGCTGGAAAACCTGCAAATGGCCTGGCGCGCCGAGCTGGGCGAGACTGAAGGGCAGGCCATCGAGCGCGTGGTGGATCTGTTCCCGCGCCTGCGCCCGCTGCTTGACCGGCGCGGCGGCGCGCTGTCCGGTGGCGAGCAGCAAATTCTGGCGCTGGCGCGCGCGCTGGTGCCTCAGCCCTGGCTGCTGTTGTTGGATGAGCCGAGCGAAGGCATTCAGCCTTCGATCGTGCATGAGATCGGCGCGCAGTTGCGCGCGTTGCGCCAGTCGCACAAGTTGTCGCTGTTGATCGTCGAACAGAACCTCGACCTGGTGCTCGACGTGGCCGATCGCGTGCTGGTGATCGAACGCGGCCGCGTGGCGCGTGACATGGCTGCCGACAGCCTGCGCGGCGGTGCGTTTGCCGAACTGCTGGGCCTGGGGCCGGCGCGCAGCGCGCGGGCGGGCGGCGGCGCAGCGGCGCCATCGTCACGGTCAGTGCCACCACCCACACCATCATCGCGCCCCGCGGCAACGGCCAGCGCGCCCATGCCCAAGGCGGTGCCGGCCGCAGCCCACCCCGTGGTGGCCAGGCCAGCGCAGCACACCCGCCAACCCACCAGCACAGCGGCCCTCGGGCCAGGGGGAACCATGTCGACCGTCAAACGCCCGACCCTGGAGCAAATGCAGGGCATCGTGGCCTCGCTGCACATGAGCATGTCCAGCCGCGAGGTGGCCGAATACCTGGAGGTGCTGGAAGGCACGTTCCAGGCCTACGACCGGCTGACCCAGCTGCCCGACAACCTGCCACCCGTGCGCTACCCGCGCACACCCGGCATCAAGCCCAGCGCGGCCGACAACCCACTCAATGCCTGGGCCGTGAAGGCCGAGGTGCGTGGCGCCGCGCACGGGCCGCTGGCGGGCAAGCGCGTGGTGCTGAAAGACAACGTCTGCCTGGCCGGCGTGCCGATGATGAACGGCGCCTCTTCACTCGAAGGTTATGTGCCCGATGTCGATGCCACCGTGGTCACGCGCATCCTGGATGCCGGCGGCACCATCGTCGGCAAGGCGCATTGCGAATACTTCTGCCTGTCCGGCGGCAGCCACACCTGCGCTGGCGGCGCGGTGCACAACCCGTATCGCTATGGCTATTCGGCCGGCGGCTCGTCGTCGGGCTCGGGCGCCTTGGTCGGCGCGGGAGAAGTGGAAATGGCCATCGGCGGCGACCAGGGCGGCTCGATCCGCATGCCCGCCAGTTGGTGCGGCTGCTACGGCATGAAAGCCACGCACGGCCTGGTGCCGTACACGGGCGTGATGCCCATTGAAGCCACCATCGACCACGTTGGCCCCATCACCGCCACGGTGGCCGACAACGCGCTGTTGCTGGAGGTGCTGGCCGGCCCCGACGGGCTGGACCCGCGCCAGTACAACCCGCGCGTGGACCGCTACACCGCCGCGCTGGGCCGCGGTGTGGCGGGCCTGCGCATCGGCGTGCTGGTGGAGGGCTTCAACCACGCCAACAGTGAACCCGATGTGGACCAAAAAGTGCGCCAGGCGGCTGATCGGCTGCGCGCGCTGGGTGCCGTGGTGGAAGACGTGTCGGTGCCCATGCACCACGACGGCCCGGCCATCTGGACCTCGATCGCCATTGAGGGCCTGCAAGCGCAGATGATGGATGGCAACGGCATGGGCTTCAACTGGAAGGGCCTGTACACCACCAGCCTGCTCGACGCCCATGCCAACTGGCGCGCGCGCGCCAATGAACTGTCGCCGTCGCTCAAGTTGTGCATGATGGCAGGGGCCTATTTCATGCGCGACTACCGCGGCCACTTCTACGCCAAGGCACAGAACCTGTCGCGTGTGCTGACCCGCGAGTACGACAACGCGCTGCAGAAATACGACCTGCTGCTCACGCCCACGCAGCCCATGAAGGCCACGCCGCTGCCGCCGGCCAACGCCCCCATCGCGCTGTGGGTGCAACGCGCGCTGGAAATGGTGAACAACACCTGCCCGTTCAACGTCACCGGCCACCCGGCGATGAGCATTCCCTGTGGTCTTTCAGGCGGGCTGCCGGTGGGGCTGCAACTGATCGGCAAGCACTGGGCTGAATCGACCATCTACCGGGCTGCGCACGCCTTCGAGCAGTCGGGCGACTGGCGCAGTTTCTGAGCCATGGCCAGTGCGCACAACCCCTTCGCTTCAGACTGGGTGCGCGGTGGCGCTGACGACCGCCTGCGCCCACAGGGCGGCCTGTCGTACGTGGCCGGTGCCACCGACTCGGCGCTGCGCTTCATCACCATCGGCGCGCTGCTCGAAGCGGCGGTGGCCGAGCATGGTGCGCGTGACGCCGCGATCTTCACTGCCAGCGACGGCAGCGCCGCGCACACGCTGAGTTGGCACGACCTGCTGCGCCGCGCCGACGACGTGGCCGCCGCGCTGCTGGCGCTGGGCATTCGGCGCGGCAACCGCGTGGGCATCTGGGCGCCCAACCGGGTGGAATGGTTGCTGGTTCAGTTTGGCACCGCGCGCATCGGCGCCGTGCTGGTCAACATCAACCCGGCTTATCGCCGTGGCGAGCTTGAATACGCCTTGAACAAGGTGCGCTGTCGCGTGCTGATCACCGCGCGCTCGCACAAGGGCAGCGATTACCTCGACATGCTCAAGGGCCTGGCGCCCGAGATCGACCAGCGCGCCGCGGCCGGTGCGAGCGATGAACTCGAAGCGCGCCGCCTGCCGCACTTGAAGCGCGTGATCGTGCTTGACGACGCGAACCGGCCCAACCCGCTGCCCCGGCGCGCCCTGGGTTTTCCTGATTTCGTGCGCCAGGCCGGCCCGGCGCACCGCAGCCGGGTGGCGGCCTTGAACGCCGCGCTCGACCCCGACGACGCGATCAACATCCAGTTCACCAGCGGCACCACCGGCGCACCCAAGGGCGCGACGCTGTCGCACTACAACATCGTCAACAACGCGCACTACAGCGCGCAAGCCATGGCGCTGGGCCCGGCTGACCGGCTGTGCATCCCGGTGCCGCTGTACCACTGCTTCGGCATGGTGCTGGGTGTGCTGGCGTGCGTGGCCAGCGGCGCGGCGATGGTGTTTCCCGGCGAAGCCTTCGATGCGCAGGCCACGCTGGCCACGGTGCAACGCCAGCGCTGCACCGCGCTGCACGGCGTGCCCACGATGTTCGTGGCGATGTTGGCGCACCCGCAGCGCGCCCAGTACGACGTGAGCACGCTGCGCACTGGCATCATGGCCGGCGCACCGTGCCCGATCGAGACCATGCGCCAGTTGGTCAGCGAGATGCACATGGCGCAGATCACCATCGGCTACGGCATGACCGAGACCAGTCCGACCTCGTTCCAGTCGGATGTGAACGACCCGCTGGAACGCCGCGTGGCCACGGTCGGGCGCATCCACCCGCATGTGGAAGTGAAGATCGTCGATGTCCAGGGCCGCATCGTGCCGGTGGGCCAGCAAGGTGAGTTGTGCACCCGCGGCTACTCGGTGATGCGCGGCTACTACGAAGACGCCGAGCGCACGCGCGAGGCCATCGACGAGGCCGGCTGGATGCACACCGGCGACCTGGCAACGATCGATGCGCAGGGCTACTGCAACATCGTCGGGCGGGTCAAGGACATGCTGATCCGCGGCGGCGAAAACATCTACCCGCGCGAGATCGAGGCCTTCATCGAAACGCACGACAAGGTGCTGGCAGTGCAGGTGTTCGGCGTGCCCGACCCGAAGTACGGCGAGGAAGTTTGTGCCTGGATCGTGCTGCGCGCCGGCCAACAGGCCACGGCTGACGAGATCGCTGCGTACTGCCGCAGCCAGATGGCGCCCTACAAGGTGCCGCGGCACATCCGCTTCGTGCCCGAGTTCCCGCTCACGGCCACCGGCAAGGCGCAGAAGTTCGCCATGCGTGAGGTGATGGTGCGCGAACTCGGCTTGCGCGAGGCCAAGACGGCATGAGCCCGCCGGGCCGCCATGGGCCACGAAGGGGGCCCCTACGGGCCCTGGGCGAATTCCGGAGTGCGCAG
>JAYUPO010000176.1:0-11631 GCA_043760085.1 Burkholderiales bacterium | reverse complement strand
ACGCCACGGCTTCCTGATGACGGTGCTGGGTGGCGACGACACCGGCGGCATCATCTGGAGCCCGGACGTCATGCACCGCGCCCGAGCCACCGGCCTGTGGCTCGGGCGTGACAACCAGATCATCGAAGTGCCGCCGGGCGGCGCTTGGCCCCAAGCGGCCGACTTGCTGCCGCTGATGCCCGACGACGAGGTGGCGCAGCTCAAGCGTTGGTCGCCGGCCGAGCTGGCGGCGCGCGCCGTCAAGCCGGCGCAGCGCGACTGGCGGCGCGCCACGCTGGACAGCCTGTTGCCGGGCCAGGCGTGGGAACTGGCGCCGGTGATCGGCTGGGGGCTGACCCAGCACCGCGACCACCGCCCCGCCGTCAGCGACCCGCAGGGCTTCAGCGTCGAGTGGGTGCGCGTGCCGCCGGGCCAGAGCAGTGCGCCCTTCGTGCTCGACCAGACTGCAGTGCTGGTGCACGCCAACGGCCCGCTGGCGGTCGATTTCAGCCCGCTGGCGGTTGATTTCGCCCCGTTGGCCGGCACGAGCGGCATGCGGGCCGAGCTCGGTCCGTGGGACACCTTGTCGCTGCCCGCCGGCACCACGCGCTGCTTCGTCAACACCGGAACCGAAGACGCGCAAGCGCTGTTGATCGTGCAGGGCGATGCCCCCAAGCCGCCGCGCTTCGACCGCGCCGTGCACGCCGTTGCCGCGCTGCAGGATGCGACGCTCGATGCCGGCGGCCACCTGGCCCGCAAGAGCCTGCTGCCGCCGACGATGGCGCTCTAGGTTCAGACCTCTCAGTTCACACCGGCATCGAAGCGCGCACCGAAGTGCCCGGCCTTGACCAGCGTTTGCCCAGCCAGGCTGCCCAGTTCGTACAGGGCGGCCAGGTTGTCGGGCTCGTCCATCGCCTCCAGCGCCTTCAGCTCCTTGGCGCTGCGCGTGATGCCCAGTTCCTTGTCGCACCACTTGGGGTCGAGCAGCACGTTGTAGCGCAGGTAGCTCAGGCGCGCGGCACCGGCCAGCGTGGGCTGCGCGAACTGCGTCTCGCGGTCGATCTCGCGCGCCGTGGGGCTGACCGAGAGCCACTGCATCACGGTTTCGACCATGTCACCGCAATCGTCCATCAGCGATGTCAAAGCCCGCATGGCGTGCGCGGCCGAAACCCCCATCAAGCCGCTGGACAAGCCCTGCGCCGGGTCGGCCTTGCCGGTGCCCAGCGACACCAGCAGCAACTCATCAGGCCCCACCTTCCAGTTGAAGTTGAAGCCTTCCAGCGTGGCCATCAGCAGCAGTTGCAATGACGGGTTGTTGGCCGTGCTCACGCCGCCGTCGATGAACTCGCCCTTCACCGCGCCCAGGCCACGGGCTTTGTCGGCGCGCGCGATGTCGATGTGCTCGGGCGCAAAGAAGTACGGCGCCGCGCTGCTGGCGCGCACCACTTTCCACAGCGGGAATTCGCCGTTGGGAATGGTCGGCGAATTGGCTGAGTTGACATTTGGCCGCACGCCAAAGTAGCGCGCCCGCGGGTTGTTGCTCAGCGGCCAGGGGCTGCCCGTATCGAGCCGCTTGGACATGATCATCAGGCCGGTGAGGTAGTCACCCTGGGCCAGCGTGCGCTCGCCAAACACCGACTTCAATGCGCGCGCCACATCGGCGGCGTCGAACTTCTGCCGCACCAGGCCCAGGCGCCAGATGCTGGGCTTGAAGACGGCATTGCCGAGCTTTTCGTACTGCTCGCGCACTTCGGCCACCGTCATGCCGATGGCCAATGCGGCGGCGATGATGGCGCCGGTGGAGGTGCCGCCGATCAGGTCGAAATAGTGACCGAGGCGAAACGCCGGGTCGTCGTTGAAGCGCTTCTTCAACACCGCCTCCACTTCGGCCAGCATGCCCAGGGTGAGCACGCCGCGAATGCCACCACCGTCGAGCGCGAGGATGCGCTTGGGGCCAACGGCGGGGTCGAGATGCTGCTCAAAACTGCGATAGGCCATGGTGCTTCTCCTTGGGGTTTGTCAACGTGATGCCGCTTCACGCGGGTTCGGCGCGTGGCACGGCGGTGGGGTCGAGCTGCGCGCGCAGCTCGCTCAATGAATCAGCATGCTTGAAGCCGGCGGGCGTGCCTTCGGGCTGCAACAAAGCCGCCACGATGGCGCGGCGCGTGGCCTCGTTGCGCAGGAAGTTGAAGTGGCTGACTTCAGGGCCTTCGGCGATGAGGTAGTCCACGCCTTGCACGCGCTCCAGGCCGCCGAAGGCGGAATGCAGCGGCACCACCAGGTCGTCGCCTTTGGCGGCGCCGTCCAGGCCAGTGATGAAGCGCTGCGCCCAGCGGCCCAGCTTGCTCAGGGCGCCGCCGCTTTGCGCCACGCCGGCCACCACCGTGAGCGGCGCATGCGTGGTGATGCCCTGGTTCAGGCGCGTGATCAATTCGGATTGCGGGCTCAGTGCCGCCAGCCCGGGGCTGGCCTGGGGGTCGCTGAGCAAACGATCCAGCCCGGGGATGAGGCTGAGCGCCCAGCCGATGCCGGGCACCAGGCCCATCAGGCTGACACCGCGCTCGATGGAGCGCTCGAAGATCGGCGTGCCGGCCGCGGGGCAGGCGATGCGGATGAAGCGTTCGATGCGGGTGCCACGGTCGTGCGCCAGGGTATTTAACAGGTCGTTCCACGGGCCGCCTGCCTCGTCGGTATTTTGAAAGGCTTCATTCACTGGCACGCTCGCCACGCCCTGCCCCAGGCAAAGCAATTCACCCACCAACCCGCCGCCGCTGTGCGTGACGAGATGAACTCGTGCGCCACTGGGCATGGCGCGCAACAGCGTCACCGCCGCAGCAGCGGGATGTTGGGTGATGCTGCGGTACTGAAAGGCATAGAGCCGGCCGCGGTAGTGCGCGCGCAGTTGCTCGCGTTCGGCGTTGGGCTGATCGAGCAACTGGCCGAAGCTGCCCTGCGCGCTGGCCGCTTCGCCGTGGATAAACACCAGAATCGGCTCGTCATCTGGAACGTTAGCGGCCGGACGAAGTTTTATGCCGGACTCAAAATCGAGCTGAAACAGGCCCAGTTCCTCGGGCTTGAGCGGCTCCATCGAATCCGCCAGGCGCGCGCGCAGGCTGGTGCCCAGGCTGCGGGGCGCGGGCGAAGGTGCCGGCACCGGCGACCCCTCGACCCTGGGCGACACCTCGGCCCGGGCCCGAGCCAGCTGGGTCAGCGCCTGCGCCAAACGTTGCACGGCACGGCGCTGTTCCAGGCCCAGGCCCCGCGCCTGGCCCAGCTGCGCTGCGAGCTGCGCGATGGGCTGGCGGCGCAAGGTATGAATGGTCAAGCCCTGGCTCGTGCGCTGGCTGGCCATGCCGAACACCAGCCACCACTCGCCGCTGCGCGGGCTGAGAAGCAAGCCGGTTTGGGTAGGCAAGCCAGGGCGATCTTCAGCGAAAACAAAGTCATCACCGGGTGCGTTTGTCTCGGCTCCTGGGCTGGGTACCAGCCAGCGCGCGGCCTGAACCGCACGCTCGGCCAAGCCGATGAAGAGCAACGCATCGAGCGCCGGCGCCGGGCCGTGCAGCGCCAGCAACTGGGCATCCATTGGCGCCCACTTCACTGCCGCGCCGGGTGGCTGGTCGGCCAGTTGAATGACTTGCGCCGCGCTGCCCCAGCCCTCAAACCAACCCAACGCCTGCCCGGACACGCGGCCTTCTCCGCTGGCTGACGTGAACGTGTAGCTGCGCCCCACTTGCATCGTCTGCGCCTGGTCAGCGCTCACCGCAGCGGTGAGCACCAGCCCGCGATCCTGGCTCAGCAGCAGCAACGGCCCGTGGTGTGCACCGGCATCCTCACAGAACAACACTGCGCGGTCGAGCGCGCTGCCCATGTCCTGCGGCAGCCTCAAGTCAAACCGAGCGCCGGCCAGCCAGCGCAGCTCAATGCTGGCGCCAGACACCAGAGGCCCGACGTCAATCTGCGTCGCCGCCTTCGGGTCGAGCCGCACGGTCTGGTCGGCCTGCTGCGTGTCGTCAGCACCAGCGCGGCCCACCTGCAGCCACATCGGTTCGCGCTGCGGCACGCTCACCGTATGGCAAGCCACGGTCGCCGCCTGCACCGGCCCCACCACCAGGTTGGTGCTGCCGTCGGCGTACTGACGCAACTCAACGCTCATGTTGACCCGCGGCCCGCTGGCGTCAGTCAACAACCACTCCCCGCCTTCGGGCAAAGCCGGCCGAGCCTGCGCGCTGCTGCCCAACCAGGCTTGCGAGTCCAGCCGCAGCGCCGCCGCATAGGCCAGTTGCCGCGCCGCCTGCGTGGCGCGCACGGCGGGTGAAAACCGCGTCCAGGCGTGCGCCGCCCAGGTGGCCACGGCTTGACCGTCAGGCGCGGCGATGCCGGCCAGCGCCGGGCGCAGGGCCAGTTCGACACTGGCTTCACTGAGCGTTCTGCGCAGCTCCAGCGCGATCAAGGTTTCTTCCAGCGCCAGGCCGTCATGGGCATCGGGCCGCGCCTGCGCCGCCAGCGCAAACGCCTGTTCCAGGCCCGCGCTGGCTTGCAGTTCTTCGCGCAAAAGCTGCGCCACGTTGGGGTTGAACACCACCCCGGCCTGGCCTTGCGATTGCAGCAGGCCGCTGAACCACAAGTCGGCTTCGGTGGCCACATCCAGATGCGCTCGGCGGCGCGTTTCACGCAGCAGCCAAGGGCTCACGCGCACGGCGGCACTCAAGGGCTGGGCCAAGGTGTGCACCGCCTGTTCATCCACGCCCGCCGGTTCAATTTTCCATAACTGCGCGCTGCGTGCGCGCGCCACATCACCCAGGTTGCAGTGCTCGTTCCATGGCAACTGGCCGATGCCCGGCACGGCGCGCCAGCGCGGCGGTGCGGCCGGCACCAGGGCCAGGGCATGGCGGCCGCGCCGGCCCAGGGCGGCTGCCCATTCGCCCCAGGCCTGCGGAGTGGCCGGCCGTGTGGCCTGCGGGCGGTATAGCGCACCCAGGTCTGACAGCAGCAGCACGGGCGCCAGCGAGCCCGCCACGAAGCCGGGTAAGGGCCGCGCCTGGATCTCACGCACCAGCACGCGCTCACCCGGCAGCAGGGCTTGCAGGTACTCGATCAGTTCAACCTGGTCGGCCAGATACGGGCGCAGCCACGGCGCACGGTCAAACCACACTTCAACGCCGTGGCGCAGCGTGCGCCGCGGCAGGCGCGGCAGGCGGCGCAGCGGCCGGCCACGGCCGAGTTGCGCCACGATGCGCTTCACATCCAGCGCGCCTTCAGGTACCTGGGTGGCCAAGGCTGCACTGAGCAACGCGCGGCGGCTGCGCCGCGGCAGCAGCGGTGCCGCACGCAGCGTCTTGTTTGGGCTGGATGACTCCACCACCAAGGCCGGCGTGGCGCTCAACCAATCGGGCTGGCGCGGTGTCGGTTGCGGCAGCACTTGCAGCCGGCTGGGCAAGCGGCCCAAGGCACGGGCCGGGTCGTCGCTGGCCACAGGGCCGGGCGCGGCGGGCGGCGCTGGTGCGGGTGCGGGTGGGCGTGGCGGTTGGCGCAGCGGCAGCTTGGGGGCCGGCGTGGCCACGGGCACTGCCGCGGTGTGCGCCCGAACCAGGCCAAGCTGTTGCAGCAGCAACGCGCAAGCCGCGTCGTCAACGCCCAATTCGCCCGCCGCACGCAGGGCGTCGCCTAACCAGACTTCGCCGCCTGCGGCCATAGTGCTCAGGTGCTTTCCAGCGCCAGGTGCTTGCCGAAGATGCAGCGTTCAAGCTGCTGCCAGGCGGGGGCGTTCTCATCGCGCACGCCCAAGGCTTGCAAGGCGGTGATGGCATCCAGGTATTCGGCCGTGCCGGGCAGGCGCTGGCCGCGGGCACTCGCCTGCTGCCGGTGATCGAGCAGGCGCTTTTCCACCAGTTTGGCCAGCGCCAAATCAAGCCCAGTGATGCGCTGCAAGGCGATGCCGCTGAACCAGCCCGCGCCGGCATCGGGGAAGCGGTACACGACGCAGCGGCGCATGAAGGCGCCGGGCAGTTCGCGTTCGAGGTTGGTGGTGATGACGATCAGCCCCTGCGCGCGCTCGGCCTCGATGCGCGCGGCCTTGACGTCGAAGCTGCGCATGTCGAGCACTTCGAGCAGGTCGTTCGGCAGGTCGGGCTCGGCCTTGTCGATCTCGTCGATCAACAGCACGGCGCCCGCGCTTTCAAGGTGGCCGGCCGGGTACTTCACGCTGTGCTGCTTGGCGTCAGCCGGGCTCAGGATCAGGCCGCGGTGATGCGCGCTTTGCGGCGCCAGCGCCCACCACAGCTTGCCGGGCTGCACGTAATATTCCTCGCCGAGCAGGCGGCGCTGCGGGTCGTATGCGTCGTTCAGGCGGCCCAGCGTGTCCACCTCCCACAGCAACTCGCCGGCCTGCGAACGCGAGGCAATGGTGTGCTGGTAGTAGGCCCAGCCCAGCACGCGCGCCACGTTGGCCGCCAGGGTGGTCTTGCCGCAGCCGGGCTCGCCGGCCAGCAGCAGCGGGCGGTGTGCGGCCAGGGCCACGTTCACGGCCAGCACCAGGGCGTCGTCATAAACGTAGTTCGACGCCGCTGCATCGCCTTGTTTGGCAAAGTCGCAAACGATGCGGCCGTCGGCCAGCGTGCGCCCTTGCGGGTTGAAGTGGCTGCGTTTGAATTCCATGGTCGGTGCCTCGTTGCTGTCTCGGTATATCTTCAGTGGGCGTAGCCGTGGGCCACGGCCAGCGCATTCAAATGCTGCAACTCATTGCCGGCTTGCGGCTGCAAGGCCAGCGCCGGGGCGCCCAGTTCGCGCGCCAGTTCAGCGCAGGCCGCCGGCGCCGCGCTGAGCAAGAACAGGCAAGGCCAGTAGGTGCGCGCGGCCAGGCGCACATGGGCCAAGGTGGCCGGCGCGGCAATGTGGATGAAGACGTAGCGCGGTATCGCCTGGCCCAGCCTGGCCGCGAGTTCAGCGCTGACCTGCTCGGGCGTGATCGCGGGCAGCAGCGGAAACAACTGTGCCTGCAACTCATCGTGCACCGCCTGGCAAACGCCCGCCGCCGTTTCATTGCCGCCGGCCACGTTCACCAGCGTGCCTTGCTGGTAGTAGGGCGCAAACTGGCGCTCGCGGTACATGTCGGCAATGGGTTGGGCGTCGCCGGCTTCGGTTTGCAGGATCAACACATTGGGCGGCACGCCGGCACCTTCACCATACGGCGCCAGGTTGAGCACGGCTTCGGCCAGACGCGCGGCCAACGGCAGCGGGATCCAGTAGCTGCGCAGCACGCCCAGCAGCTCTTGCAGCAGCGGCTTGGCAGCAAGCTTTTGCAGGGCGGAAAACATCGCGTCGATGCCGCCGAACTGGCCAAAGTCGCCCTGGCACAGGCGCAGCGCGAATTTGTCTTGCAGGGCCTGGGGCGCGCCGACGATGCGAAGCCACTCGGCATCAATCAACTCCAGGCCCTTCGACAAGGCATTCACCGCCGATTGCTTCTTGAGGATGTCGCCCAGTGCATCGCCCACCAGCAGCGCCAGCAGGCTGAAGTAATCGTCGCCGCTGACGCTCAGCCCGGCCAGTTCCTGGCGCAGCGCGGCCACGGTCAGCGCCGGGTCCTCGTTCTTGTCGACGACCTTCTTGCGCTGCAAGGCATCGAGCTTGAGCGGCGCGAACCATTGCTTCCAGGTGGCGTCTTCGAGCACTTCCTTGTCGATGATGACGAACAGGCGAAAGCTGTCGCGCTCGTTGATGCTGCGGCTGCGCAGCACGCTCACTTCCTGCAACACCCAGGGCGCATGGTTCATAACGTTCAAGGTGAGCAGCAGCACCGCGCCTTGGCAATGCGCCAGCCACTTGTGCAACTGCGGCGCGTATTCCTGGCCGTGGCGCAGGTCGCGCACATCGAAGGTGGTCTTGACCAGGCCGCCTTGTTCCAGGGCTTGCACCAGCGCGCGCGCACGCTCGTTGTCGGCGGACGAATGGCTGAAGAAGACGACCGGTGTCATGGGCAGTGGCGGCGCTCAGGGCCGGGCAAGTGTAGGTTCGCCGTCGCGGCCAATGCTCCCTAACCTGGTGGAACATGGGCTTGTCGCGGGCATGACTGCATTTGGCAGCGCGCTTGGGTACAGTGCCGCCATGCGCCCCTTGATTGCCCTTGACGCCGACGGCGTGCTGCTCGACCTGCATCACGGCTACGCCACCGCCTGGGAGCGCGCCTTCGGCCAGCGCCCGCAGGAACGCGACCCGTTGGCCTATTGGCCGGTGGACCGCTGGCAGGTCGAGCGCCTGGAAGGCGCGCAACGCGACCACCTGCGCGCCCAGTTCGACGAGCCCTTCTGGGCCAGCCTGCCGGCCCTGCCTGGCGCGGTGCAGGCCTGCATCGACCTGCATGCCGCGGGCTACGAGCTGGTCTGCGTCACCGCACTCGAAGCGCGTTTCGAACGAGCGCGCCTGGCCAACCTGCGTGCCCTGGGCTTCCCGATCGAGCGCGTGTTGGCCACGGGCCACAGTGAGGGCGAGCGCAGCCCCAAGGCTGATGCCATTGAGGCCTTGCGCCCGAAGGCCTTTGTTGACGACTATCTGGTCTACATGCGCGGCCTGCCGCAAGACGTGCACACGGCTCTGGTTCTGCGCGCCCCCAATGGCAGCCCTAACGTTGGGCCTGAGTTGAGCCTGGTGAATTCAACTCACGACGACCTGGCGGCCTTTGCGGCGCATTGGCTTGGTCTCGGCGGTAGAGTGAATATTCACCAGCGCACTCCCCCGTAAGGTGGATGGCTGGCTGTTGCGCCGGTGGCCAACATGCCCATCACCCCTGCAACCCACGCTGGGGCCTGGGACCACAAAATGATTCTTCAGGAACGCACCTGGGGCGACCACCACGTCTACGCTGGCGCCATCGAGTCCCCACGTGGCGGCTACACCGCGGCCATGATCATCCAGCGCCACGCAGGCAAGCGCAAGCAAGAGGTGTTTCGCGACGACACCCTGGCCTGCGCCTACCGCTGGCGCACCGCGCAAGAGGCAATCGACTACGCCATCAACCGAGCGCGCGAAGTGCTGGCGCGTCAAAGCGTGCGCCAGGTCGCCTGAGGCTGAGGCCACCGCGCCACGCTGACCGGCAAGCATGCCGGCCGGCCCTCGCAAGCGAAGAACAGCCCACGGCGGACTGTTCTTCGTCCGGTCTGGGCCCCAATACACTGGGGCGATGTCTGAACCGCGCTACGCCTGGGTCATCGTCTGGGCCGTGTTCGTCTGCCTTGGCGTCATCTTCGGCGTCAACTACTCGTTTGCCGCGTTCTTTCAGTCCTTCGCCGACGAGTTCAAGGCCGAGCGCGCTGACATCGCCTTGATCTTCGGCCTGAGCGGCCTGGTGCACTTCAGCCTGGGCGCCCTGGCCGGCATGGCGGCTGACCGCTTCGGCCCGCGGCTGGTCACGGCCAGCGGCATGTTGTGCATTGCCGCGGGCCTGTGGGCCACCAGCCTGGCGCACAGCATGCAAGCCGTCTACCTGGGGTATGGCCTGACCGTCGGTCTGGGCATCGCCCTGGTCTATTCACCCGCCATCGGCTGTGTGCAACCCTGGTTCACCCAGCGCCGCGGCCTGGCCGGTGGCATTGCCAGCGCCGGCATCGGCGCCGGCACCCTGGCCGTGCCGCTGTTGGCGGCGTGGCTGATTGCCGGGTTTCAATGGCGCCAGGGCTTGCAGGCGCTGGCCATGGGTGTGTTGCTGGTGGGGGTGGCAGCCAGCCTGCTGCTGCGCCGCGCGCCGCTGGCCGTGGCCGCGCCGGGCGGCGTGGCGCGCCCCGGTGAAAGCCTGCGCCAGGCGCTGCGCAACCCGCGTTTTTGGTGGTTGTATGCCGGCGTGGTGGCCGGCGCCTTCCCGATGTTCATTCCGTTCGCGCATGTCTCGGTGGCAGCGCGGGATCTGGGCATTGCTGAAGCGCAAGCGGTGGGCCTGGTGGGCGCCATCGGCATCGGCAGCCTGACCGGGCGCTTTGCCATCGGCGCACTGGCCGACCGCATCGGCCGCAAGCGCACGCTGGTGTTGATGCAGGCCAGCATGGGCCTGAGTTACGCGCTGTGGCTGGCCGCCGGCAGCTACACGTCGTTCCTGGTCTTTGCGCTGTGGCTGGGTTTGAGCTACGGCGGCATCGTCTCGCTGCTGCCTGCCCTGTGCATGGACATGTTTGGCGCCCGGGCCGTGGCCGGCATCATCGGCACGCTGTACACCGGTGCGGCCCTGGGCAACCTGGTGGGCCCGGTGGCGGCGGGTGCGGTGTTCGACCAAACCGGTTCTTACGCGCCGGTGCTGTGGGGCTGCATGGCGGCCTCTGTGCTGGCCACGCTGGCTGCCTGGCGCTTGATGCGCCTGCCCGGGCCGAGCTACTGACTACTCGGTTGATAGGCGCGCAGCGCCGCGTCAAGCTGCGAGCGCACCTCGGCAGCCAGATCGGCCGGCGCCAGCACCTGCACGTTGGGGCCGTGGCGCAGGATGTCCATCACCAGCTCGGTGGCATCGGCATAGGGCAGGCGCATGTGCAGCGAGCCGTCGGCCTGGGGCAACAGCTTTTGCTGCGCATGCCACTGTTCCTGCGCCACCCACTGCGCCGCGTCGGCTGAAAAGCGCAGCAGCGCCCAGCGCCGCGCACGCCCGGCGAAGACGCCGTAGCTGCCGTCGAGTTCGCGCTCCACGGTGGCAGCGGCCACCTCGCGCGCGGGCTCGGCCAGCACGGCCACGGCGCGCATGGCGTCCAGCGCAAAGCGGCGCAGCGCCCGGCTGCGGTGGCACCAGGCGTCGAGGTACCAGGTGTTGCGGTAGTGCACCAGGCGCTGCGGCGACACCACGCGCTGGCTTTCGCTGCGCCGCGTGCGCGTGTAGTAGCGCAGGTGCAGGCGCCGGCGCGTGAACAGCGCGCTGCCCACCAGCTCGAACGCCTGCGGTTGCACCGAACGCCTTGCTGCGCCGATGATCTTCACCCGGCGCATCAGCTCGCGCGCCGGCACGTCGCCCGCGCCAAGCATGCCGTGCAGTTTGTCCAGCAGCGGCTGCAAGTGGCGCGCCAGCACGGCTTCGCTGTCCAGCCCCTGGATCAACTGGTGCATGCTCAACAGGGCATGGATTTCCTGGTCGCTGAACCACAGCCCCGGCAGCTCGCGCGCCGCGGCCTGCAGGCTGGGCGCGAAGCGGTACAGGCCGTCGCTGCGTGCGCAAATGATGGGGGCGCCGATGCGTTCGCGCAGGTAGCGCAGGTCGCGCATCAGGGTGGCACGCGACACCTCCAGCGCCGCCATCAGCTCATCAAGGCCCACGCCGCCGCGGCGGCGGATGAGCAGGTCGATCTTGTAGAAGCGTTCGGTGCGGTCCATGAATTTGCATTGTGCCGGTTTCAGTGTCACGCCATGACACCCTGGCTTGCGACACTGGCGCCATGCTCAACTCGAAAGGCACCCCATGAACGCCCTGTCGAACCCCCCACCGGCCCACAGCGCCGAGTCATACCCCGACCCGCAGACCGGCCATGCCATCGGCTGGGACCATGCCCGCCACGGCGTGGCGCCGCCGGCCGCGTTGCTGCGCGAAGGCTGCCCGGTGCGCGCCGGCTTTGTCGCTGCGCGCGCGCGCTTTGCCGGGCGCAGCCTGCGCCCGAGCCCCCATGTGCGCCAGTGGCTGCGCCTGCG
>JAYUPO010000175.1:0-4314 GCA_043760085.1 Burkholderiales bacterium | reverse complement strand
TCGATCAGGCCGGCCACGGCCACGGGCAGCAGGCCGGGCCAGTTGGCAGGCTCGACAAAGGCTTCCACCGCGTGCACCTCGCAGCCGGGGTGGATGGCCAGGATGCGTTCATGCAGCGCCTGCACCTTGGCCTGGCCGAGGGTGGCGCTGGTGGCTTGCACCTGGCGGTTAACGTTAGACTCGGAGACCTGATCCAGGTCGATCAACACCAAGCCGGCGACGCCGCAGCGCGCCAGCGCTTCGGCCGCCCACGAGCCCACGCCGCCCAGGCCCACCACGGCCAGGCGCAGTTGGCGCAGGCGCGCATAAGCCGCGTCGCCGTACAACCGGCGCAGGCCGCCGAAGCGGCGTTCCAGGTCGGCGCCCAGTTCGGGCACGGTGGCGTTCACGCTGTGCGCTCGACGCGCCAGATCTGATAGCGCAGCCCGAGCACCGCCCCGCCGATGATGCCGGCCAGGGCGATGAAGCTGCCCAGCGCCAATGTGGACACGCCGCTCAAACCCTGGCCGATGGTGCAGCCCATGGCGGTGACGCCGCCCACCCCCATCAAGGCCGCTCCCACCACGTGCTTGGCGGTGTCTTCGGTGCCGGCAAAGCCTTCGAAGCGAAACGTGCGCGTGGCCAGGGCGACGATGGCCGCACCCACAACGACACCGAAGACGTTGACGATGCCCAGCGTGAGCAGCTTGGCCTTGTCGCTGAACAGCAGCAACCAATCGAGCGTGTAGCCCACCGGGGCGACGAAGCTCAAGGCTTCCATGCGGGCGCTGTTGGTGGCCAAAAAGGTTTCATCAAGCGTTAGCGGGTGCTCGGCCAGGTGGCCCAGCACGCCCGACACCCACCACGCCGCCGCCACCACGGCGCCCAGGCCGATGCCGGCAAACAGCACCTCGCCGCTGCGCCCTTCGGGCCGGCTCAGCACCCAGGCCAGCAGCGCGCCAGCCACGAGCAAGCCCGCGGCCAGCGCCGCGCGCGGCGTGGAGCCGCCGAGCAGCGGCGCGATCAAGGTGGGCAGGTCTTGCCCGCCCGGCAAGGTGAAAGCCACCGCATCCACCGTGGCCACCCTTGCTGCGGCCGTGATGCCCTTGAGCGTGGCGAAGGCACTCACGCCCAGCACCCCCAGCACCACCAGGCCCTTCAGGCTGCCGGCGCCCAGGCGCACCAATGTCTTGCTGCCGCAGCCCGAAGCCAGCACCATGCCAAAACCGAACAGCACGCCGCCAAGCAGGTTTGAAAGCCACACCACGCGCGCCGCCGCGTACACGCTCTTGCCGGCCTGCGCCCAGCCCAGCGCGACCATGGCGTTGAAGCCGATGATGGCCACCGCCATGGCCAGAGCCCACATGCGCATGCGCGTCCAGTCGCCCATGTTCACCACGTCCGACACCGCGCCCATGGTGCAGAAATGCGTGCGCTGCGCGATGGCGCCGAACACCACGGCCAGCGCGAAGCCGGCCCATAACACCTGGTTGTACAGGCCGGGCAAGGCCGCTTCGGTCATAACCGTACCTGTCTCATTTCAACAGCCCGCGACGCCACGCGCTACCCACGCAGCAAGAGTCCGACAACCAAGCGAACGCCGCGGAACCGGCTCTGCCGGGCCGCCGGCGTTGCCCCCTTGAGGGGGCGCGCGAAGCGCGTAGGGGGTGGTCACTTCAATGCCGCCAGCCGATCCTTGCCCGCCTGCGCGGCTTCGGTGTTGGGGTAGGTCTTGAGCAGCTCGTCGATGGTCTTGCGCGCAGCGGGCTTGTCTTTCATTTCGGCCTGGCTGTTGGCCACGGCCAGCAGCGCCTCGCCGGCGCGCGGGTGGTCGGGCGTGGTGGTCACGAAGCTGCGAAATGCCGCAATCGCCTCTTTGTAGTCGCGCTTGCCGTACAGCGCATTGCCCAGCCAGTAGCGCGCAGTGGCACCGAAGGGCCCGCTGCCGTAGCGGCGAACGAAGCCGCCCAGGGCGGCGCTGGCCTTGTCGAAATCGCCCCCCCGCAGCACGGCCATGGCGTCGTCGAAGGCGCGCTTTTCGGCCTGGTCGACCTCCATCTCACGCCCATCAACGCTGGCCTTCACCGGCTCGAGCTTGCGCAAGCGCTCTTCCAGGCCCTTGCCGGCGTCGGTTTGCTTGCGCTGCAGTTCGGCCACGTCGCGCGCCAGGGTTTCGTCGGCGCCGCGCAGCTTGGCCAGTTCGCTGCGCATCGCCTCAAGCTGGTTGTTAAGGTCGAGCAGGCTGCGGCGCAGCACCTGGAGCTGTTCGTTGAGCTGCGCATTGAGCTGGGCCGTGTTGGCCAGCAGTTCGGCCTGGCGGGTCTTGGCGCCATCGTCAACGCTGGCGATGCGCGCACGCAGGTCGAGGATGGCCTTGCGCGCTTCTTCATCGTCGAACAAACCCGCCCGGGCAGACACCGCGGCCAGGCCCAGGCAGATCAGCACGGTGGCCCTGAAGGTCAAGCGCCGCAGCATCTCAACGGTCCTTCAACTCGGCGCGCCGGTTCTTCGCCCAGGCGGCCTCGTCGCTGCCCGGCGCGGCGGGCCGCTCCTTGCCAAAGCTCACGGCTTCGAGCTGGCTTTCGGCCACGCCCAGCAGCACCATTTGCCGGGCTACCGCTTCAGAGCGCTTCTGGCCCAGGGCCAGGTTGTATTCACGCCCGCCGCGCTCATCGGTGTGGCCTTCGATGACCATGCGCTTGGCCTTTTGCGCGGCCAAGGCCTTGGCATGGCCATCCACCAGCGCGCGGTGGTCGTCCTTGACGACAAAACTGTCGAAGTCGAAATACACCGTTCGGCCCAGCGCCGTGGCGCCGGCTGCGCCGGCGTTGGCCTTGGCCAGGTCTACCGTGGCCACACCCGACTGCGGCGCACCGCCGGTGGTGGCCCCTGTGCCCGGCGTGGCGCCGGCCACGCCACCGCCCACCGGCTTGGGCGTGCGGGTTTCAATCGGCGTTTCGTCCAACTTCACCGACGAAGCGCAACCGGCCAGGCCGGCCAGGCCGGCCACGCAGGCCAGTGACAACAGGGCAGCGAAGAGGGGGTGTTGCATGACGTTCTCCTTGTAAAACAAGTGGGTCAATCGGACACGGGCGGACGGTCTCGCGCAGCAGGTTTATTCATACCTTCTCAGCGCGCAAACGGGCCCCACGCAGGCTCGCGCAAATCGGCGCCGCTGGCCAGCAGGCGGGTCTTGATCTTGCCGTCCAGCGTGCTGGTCATCAGCACGTCGCGGCCCTGGGTGCGGGTGGCGTAAACGAGCAAGCGGCCATTGGGCGCGAAGCTCGGGCTTTCGTCGTTCACGGTGTCGGTGAGCGTGCGCACCGTGCCGCTGGCCAGCTCGAGCGTGGCAAGCCGCAAGGCCGAGCCCTGGCGGTTGATGTAGGCCAGGGTCTTGCCGTCGGCGCTGAGCGCCGGGCTGATGTTGTAGCTGCCGCTGAAGGTGATGCGCTCGGCCGCACCGCCGGCCGCCGGCACGCGGTAGATCTGCGGGCCACCGCCGCGGTCGCTGACGAAATAGATGCTGCGGCCATCGGGCGCGTACACCGGTTCGGTGTCGATGCCTGAGCTGGTGGTCAGCCGCCTTGGCGAGCCGCCGTCGCGCGAGATAACATACAACTGCGCAGGCGCGTCGCGCGACAGTGTGACCGCCAGTTCGCGCCCGTCGGGCGACCAAGCCGGTGCGCTGTTCGAGCCGCGGTAGCTGGCCACGGTGCGGCGCTTGCCGCTGGCCAATTCCTGCACCACCACTTCGGCCTTCTGCTTTTCGAACGACACATAGGCCAGCTCACGCCCGTCGGGCGACCAGGCCGGCGAAATGATGGGTTCGTTGCTGGCCACCGCCACCTGGCCGCCTTCGCCATCGGCATCGGTGATGTGCAGCGAATAGCGGTTGCCCAGTTTGCTGACATAGGCAATGCGCGTGGCGAAGACGCCGGCGTCGCCGGTGATCTTGGCGAAGATGGCATCGGCAATGCGGTGCGCGGCCAGGCGCACATCGGCCGGGTGCACGGTGAGGCTTTGCCCCAGCAGCGGGTTGCCGGTGACCACATCCCACAGCTTCACGCGCAGGTCGATGCGGCCATCGGCCAGCCGCGCGGCCGAGCCGGCCAGCAGGGCGTCGGCGCCGCGCTGGCGCAGCAGGTCTTGCGGCAGGGCCGAGGCATCGTCCAGCCCGGCCGGGGCATCAACCAGGTTGAACACACCGCTGCGCGCCAGGTCGGCGCGCACGATGGCGGCCACGGGCGCGTTGGCGGCCTCTTCGCCGCGCAGGTTGGCCACGGCGATGGGCCATTGCGTGCCGGCGATGCCGGAAATCTCGACCCTGAACTGGGC
>JAYUPO010000174.1:0-4326 GCA_043760085.1 Burkholderiales bacterium | reverse complement strand
AAGGCGAGCCCCAAGACCTAACCGACGCCTTCACAGGCTGTCTTCATAGGTCTGCGCCGCCAGGCACAGGTCTTCCCAGGAGCGGGCCTTTTCGGTCGGGCTGCGCAGCAAGTAGGCGGGGTGATAAGTCACCACCAGCGGCACGCCCTGGTAGCGGTGCACGCGCCCGCGCAGCTTGCCGATGGGTTCACCCGTGCGCAGCAGCGACTGCACCGCGAAGCGGCCCATGGCGACGATGATCTTCGGTTGCACCAGCGCCACCTGGCGCGCCAGGAAGGGCTCGCACTGCGCCAGCTCGGCCGGCTCGGGGTTGCGGTTGTGCGGCGGGCGGCACTTCAGGGTGTTGGCGATGTAGACCTGCTGCTGCGCTGGGCCGGCGCTGCGGCTCAACTTCAGTGCGGCCAGCATGCGGTCGAGCAACTGGCCGCTGGTGCCGACGAAGGGTTCGCCCTGGGCATCTTCCTGCTCGCCCGGCGCCTCGCCCACGATCATCCAGTGCGCCTGCTCGTGGCCCACGCCGAACACGGTTTGCTTGCGGCTTTCGCACAGCTTGCAGGCACGGCAGTCGGCCACGGCTTGACGCAGCGCCGGCCAGCCAAGCTGGGCAATGGCGGCGGTGTCGCTGCGCGGGTGCGGGGCGGGTGTGGGTGCGGGGGCGGGGGCGGGGGCGGGCGCCGCTGGCGGTGGAGCGGGGCGTTTGACCACGGGCGCCGACGGCGGTGGTGGTGGGGTGGCAGCGGTGGCCAGGGCGGTTGCTGGTGCCGTGGTGGCAGCGGGCGAAAGCGGTGCGGGTGCCGGCGCGGTCGGCGCGGCCGGCGCCGGCTGCCACACCGGCAGCCCCATTTCCGCCAGCATGGCGATCTGGGCTTCAGTCCAGGGCATGTTGGGCTTGGCCGTCGAGGGCACGCACCATCACCACGGCGTCTTCGCGCGCACCGCGCCCGGCGGGGTAGTAGTTTCGGCGCACATGTTGCGTCGTGAAGCCGCAGGTGGCGTACAGCGCCAAGGCGGCGGCGTTGCTGCCGCGCACCTCCAGCCACAGCTTGTGCAGGTGGCGCGCCCGGCATTCGTCGAGCAGCCCGCCCAGCAGGGCGCGGGCATGGCCGCGGCGCTGCTGCGCCGGCGCCGTGGTCAGGTTGAGCAGGTGCATTTCTTCCACCCCCGGCATGGCCAGGGCGTAGGCCTGCACCGCGCCGGCCTCGTCCAGGCGCAGCGGTGCCAGGTGGCCGGCCAGCAACGAATCGACGAAGTTGCCGCGGCTCCACGGGAACGGGTAGGCCTGCGCTTCAACCGCCACCACGGCATCGACATCGGCCAGGGTCATGGCGCGCTGGGTCATGCCGGCGGCGCCTTGGCCAGCGCTCGTTCGGCCGTGGTCTGGGCCACCTTGTCGCGCAAGTACAGCGGCAAGGCCAGCGCTGCGTCCACCGCCAGGCCGGCAAGCTGCGCGGCCTGCGCGCAACGCAGCAGCGCCGCCGCGCGACTGGCGGCGCCAGGCAGCACGGGCGCCGCGCCAAACACCAGGTTCGAGCCGAACGCGGCCAAAGCGCTGCCGGCCACGGCCTGCGGCGGCTCAACCTGCCACACGGCGTTCAAGGCCGGCAGGGTGAACAGGGCCGGCTCGCGCAGCACGCGCCACAGACCCCCGACATGGGCATAACGGCCGGCGTACACCTCGCCCATGCGCGCGTCCATCGCCACATCCACATCAAATTCAGCCGCACCGGCGCGCGCGCCTTCGGCCACGATCAGCAGGCTGTCGATGGCCAGCACCGGCTTGTCTGCACCCAAGGCCAGGCCCTGCGCCACCGAGCAGGCGGTGCGCAGCCCGGTGAAAGCACCCGGGCCGCGGCCGAAGGCAATGGCGTCCAGATCGGCCAAGCTCAGCCCGGCTTCTCGCAGCAGGGCCTGGATGCACGGCAGCAGCTCGGCTGATGCCTTGGGGCCGCCCTCGCCATCAAACACCCAACTGCGTGCGCCGTGGCACAGGGCCACGGCCAGGGCCTCGGTGGCGGTGTCGAAGGCCAGCAGCTTCATGCCGGCCTGGCTTTCAATGGCGCCACCGGCGCATGCAGGCCAAGCACCACGCCCAGCGTGACACAGGCCAGACCAATCAGTGCGTAGCCTTGCAACGCCTCGCCCAACAGCGGCACGGCCAGCAGCGCGGCCAGCGCCGGCACCACCGAGGTCAGCAGCGTGGTGCGGGTGGGCCCGAAAGTGACCACGACCTGGGTGAAGGCCAAGCCGGCCAGCCACATCGACACCCCACCCTGGTACACCGCCTGGAAGGCGATTTCGGCCCACGGTGCCTGTGCCAGCTTGCTCGGGATGAAGCCGGCCCAGGCGCCCAGGCCGTACAGCGGCACGAAACTGAGCCCGCTGCCCAGCGCCAGCACCAGCGTGGCCGGCATCGCGCCCAGGCGCCAGCGCCGGCACAGCACGGTGTACATCGACCAGCACACCGATGCGGTCATGAACAGCAGGTCGCCCTGCCAGACGTTGCCGCCGGCAAAAGCCAGCAGCAGGCTGGCGCCGCCGACCAGGGCAGCGCCGGCAATGATCAAGGCCAGGCCCAGCGCGCGCTGCGGGCTGACGCGTTCGTGCAGCCAGAAGAAGGCGATCAACGCTGTCCACAGCGGCAACGACCCTGGCAACAGCACCGAGGCATGCGCCACCGGGGCGAAGAAGAAGCCGCTGTATGCCAGGCAGCAATAGCCCACGCCGCCCAGGGCGGTGAGCGCCGCGCCGCGGGCCCAGGGTGAGCCGCCGCCCTGCGCGAGCTGGGCGCGCATCGCGGGCCCGAAGCGCACGAGCAGGGGCAGCGCCACCAGCGCGGAAAACGCGAAGCGCAGGAAGGCGATGTCAAAGGGCAGCAGGCTGTGCGCGGCGCTGACGCGGGCGATGAGGATGAACGACGTCCAGATCACCACCACCACCAGGGCGCACAGGCCACCAACGAGACGGGCTCGCGGGGTCGGCATGGCGGCAGTTTAGCCGTGCGATCATCGCGGCCCATGTTTGCATCACCCCGCGCGCTGCTTGGCGCGCTTTGTCTTTTTTGCGGCGCGCTTTGCTCGGCACAGCCCCTGCCCGAGGCGGTGGGCCAGGCCCTGCGCCGCGCCCAGGTGCCGCCCGAAGCGCTGACGGTGCTGGTACAGGAAGCCGGCAGCGCGCGCCAGGGGCAGGAGGCCGGCGCGGCGCGCCAGGTGCTGGCACATCAAAGCACCTTGCCGATGAACCCGGCTTCGCTGATGAAGCTGCTGACCACGGCCGCGGCGCTGGATCAGCTCGGGGCCGCCTGGGCCTGGGCCACGCCGGTGTGGCTGGCCGGCACGGTGCAAGGCGGTGTGCTCGAAGGCTCGGTGCACATCAAGGGCAGCGGTGACCCCAAGCTGGTGCTCGAACGCACCTGGCTGCTGCTGCGCCGCGTGCAGCAGGCCGGTGTGCGCGAGATAAGAGGCGATTTCGTGCTCGACCGCAGCGCCTTTGCTGCCAGCGACGCGCCGCTGGGCGAATTTGATGGCGAAGTGCTGCGCCCCTATAACGTTCGGCCTGACTCACTGCTGCTGAACTACAAGGCGGTGATCTACACCTTCGTGCCCGACGCGGCGCGCGGTGTGGCGGTGGTGCAGACCGAGCCCACCCTGGCCGGCGCGCCGGTGGACCGCACGGTGCCGTTGACCACTGGTGAATGCGGCGACTGGCGCGCGGCGTTGAAGGCCAGCTTCAACGACCCGGCCCGTGTTAGGTTCGCCGGCAGCTACGCCGCGGCCTGCGGCGAAAAATTCTGGCCCGTGGCCGACGCCAACCCGGCGAGCTACAACGCCCGCCTGATCGAAGCCCTGTGGCGCGAAATGGGCGGCAAGCTCGGCGGCAGCGTGCGCGACGGCGCGGCGCCATCGGGCCTGAAGCCCAGCTTCGAGTTCAACTCACCGCCCCTGGCCGAGGTGGTGCGCGACATCAACAAATACAGCAACAACGTGATGGCCCAGCAGCTCTTTCTGAGCCTGCCGCTGGCCCTGGGCGTGAACCCGCCGGCCACGCCGGACGCGGCGCGCGAATCGCTGCAAGCCTGGTGGCAGCAGCGCCTGGGCGCGGCGGCGGGCAAGGTCACGCTGGACAACGGCTCGGGCCTGTCGCGCGAAACCCGCCTGTCGGCCCAGCAGTTAACGCGCCTGCTGCAACTGGCCTGGGCCAGCCCATGGATGAGCGAGCTGATGAGTTCGCTGCCCATCAGCGGCACCGACGGCACCTTGCGCCGCCAGCGCAACACCACGGCCCAGGCGCACCTGAAGACCGGCAGCCTGCGTGACGTGGCGGCGCTGG